>CANGFK010000004.1 GCA_947452925.1 Chitinophagaceae bacterium
GTTTTATTGCACGATTGCTGTCATCCCGCAGGGATCTAACCGAATAATAGGCAAATGTTGGATAGTGTTTGGTTAGATCTCTACGAGATGACAAGCATTACACTAACTCGCGTCATTTCGAGGCACGAGAAATCTAACCGAGGTTTGAAAGGCTAATGCTGCAATGAGATTTCTCCTAGGGTCGAAATGACGTTTACAGGGTTTGGTGTGGCAGAAGTTGCAGCTATCGGGAGGTGTTTTATTGCACGATTGCTGTCATCCCGCAGGGATCTAACCGAATAATAGGCAAATGTTGGATAGTGTTTGGTTAGATCTCTACGAGATGACAAGCATTACCTTAATTCGCGTCATTTCGAGGCACGAGAAATCTAACCGAGGACTGTAAGCAAAATAGCAGAATGAGATTTCTCCTAGGGTCGAAATGACGTTTACAGGGGTTGGAATGGCTGACTTTGCAACTATCGGGAAGTGTTTTATTGCATCTATTCAATAATTGACTAACATTGCTCTGTTAAATAGAAAATTAAAAACTATCAAACCAATTAAACGAAACTTTAAAACTATTAAAATGAAAAAAAACTCGCTCTTGTATTTAGCCATGCTACTCACCGTATTTGCGACTGCTCAACAAAGCCCTGTAGCTGCTGGAGGTATTGCAACTGGAAACAATGGAACAGTTAGTTTTTCTATTGGGCAATTGGTAGATGACACTTACACTAATGGCAATTACACCATTACACAAGGTTTGCAACAACCTTATGAAGTAGTTGACCCTTTGCCTTTGCAGTTGTTGTCTTTTACTGCAATGCTTAAAGGAAAACAGACATTGCTTAATTGGAAGACTACCAATGAACAGAATACAGATCATTTTGAATTGGAACGGAAACTTTCAAAGGAAAATAGCTTTTCTTTTTTAGCAACCATAAAAGCTAAACGGAATAGTAGTGAGGCATTGTATCAGTATGCTGACAATTTACTTACAGCAGGCGTTACTTATTATAGATTGAAAGAAATTGATAATAATGGACTAAACAATTATTCGCAGGTTGTATTGGTAAATCTTCAAACCACAAATACGGCAACATTAAAAGTCTATCCCAATCCTGTATTAACGCAGATGAATATCGTCTTTAATGCTTCAGAAAGCAAGACCTATCAACTACAACTGGTAGATGCTTTGGGCAGAACGGTGATTAGCAAACAGGTGGCTTGCCAACTAGGCAACAATACCATTAACTGGAATGTGGCACAGTTAGCAGCAGGGGAATACACATTGAAAGCAGTTGGAACAGCAGGTTCTCCAATTAAAATAATCAAGAATAATTAATCAATAAATATCAAAAAAGAAAGCATGAAAAAGATTTATCTATCAATTATCGTTTTGCTTGTTGCAATAAGCAGCCAAGCACAAGCCCCACAGGCATTTAGTTATCAGGCAGTAATTAGAAACACAAGTAATGCCCTAGTAGCCAACCAACTAGTGGGCGAAAAGATTAGCCTTGTAAAAGATTCTGCAACAGGAACGGTGGTATACAGCGAGACGCAGAGTGTAAAAACCAATGCCAATGGGCTGGTTAGTTTGCAAATAGGAACAGGAAATCTATTAACTGGTAGCTTCAAGGGCATAGAATGGGGGGCTGGCAATTATTATATAAGTATAGAAACCGACCCTACTGGTGGAAGTAATTATACCATAAACAATATTACACAATTATTAAGTGTACCTTATGCATTGTATGCTGCAAATGGTGGTACTCCCGGTGCAACTGGACCAAAAGGCGATAAGGGAGATACAGGTGCACAAGGTATTCAGGGAATACAAGGACCGAAAGGAGACAAGGGGGATACAGGTGTTGAAGGAATACAGGGTATACAAGGTTTGACTGGTGCTACTGGTGCAAAGGGTGATAGTGGCGCAAGAGGATTGCAAGGTATTCAAGGAATACAAGGGTTGAAAGGCGACCAAGGAATACAGGGTATTCAAGGTTTAACAGGTGCTACAGGAGCAAAGGGTGATAGTGGCGTGAGTGTAAGAACCACAAAAGTTACTGGTGATAGTTTATTTGTTACCCTGAGTACAGGCAAAACATTAAATGCGGGGTATGTGAGAGGATTGCAGGGTGTGAGTGTTGATAGCTTAAACGTCGTAAATGATTCATTGCTTGTACACAAATCAAATGGAACAACGCAAAATGCTGGTGCTATTATCACACCATCAGTAGTTGGTTATGGCTTTTCGAACTTTCACGTTTTTGATTCTGCAGGTACATTTATGTGGATACCTCCAACTGGTGTTACAAAAATTATGGTAGAGGCATGGGGTGCTGGAGGAGGAGGTGGTAGTGGAAATTCTTACATAGGGGGATGTGGAGGGTCTTATGGCAAGGGGATTTATTATGTAAGCAAAGGCTTTAGTTATTCAATTACAGTGGGTGCTGGTGGCTTAGGAAGTTTAATTACTAATAATTCTGGCGGCAATACAAGTTTTGATACAATAATGACAGTTGCAGGTGGAAATAATTGTTGTACTAATGCACCTATTTTCATTGCAGGGGATTCTTCATATTTAAGCTCTACTCACCAACTAGGGCAAAGCTCTGGGGGGAATGCAGCAAATGGAGGTTATGGTGGAAGATGGAGTGCTGGGTATGTTGCTTATAATGGAAACCCTCCAGGTGGTGGTGGTGGTGCTAGTTTAGTTGGTTGGCCTGGTGGGGATGGTGCTAGAGGGCGTTTGATTATTTGGTGGTAAGGTGTTGAATTAATAAAAAGAGAAAAATGGATTATTTTATAAATGAAGCTATAAAATTCATAGTGATAGATGGTTCGTATGTATTTGAGAAGGATGAGATTCGAATTGTAATGAAAAGAACTTGGAAGACAAGTCCTCTTATTGAAATCAAATTAAATGAGTCAACTGGATATGTGATTATACCAAGTGAAGAGAACCAGGAATCGTATTTAAGTTTCAGTTATAAGGGCAATGATTATTCATTCAAGGAATTTATTTCTGATGGAAATCTATTTGTAAATGATTTTTTCAAGATGGCAAAAACGGTTATCAGTAAAGGAGTTTAATAATTTATTTCTTCAATTGAAAAGAAAGTCGTATATTCTTATTAGGGATAACCAAAGCCCTCAATCCAAATTATATGATAATTAAAAGAAATGAGTTTGACAATTCGATTTTTAAAGGCGAACTCCACAGAGTTGATGGTGACGTATTAATTATGTACCAAATATTACTCCCGCGGCATGAACTGTATTGTTGTGCGTTGTACTACAACAAGCAGAAATGTAAGTTCGAAAAGCTCGGTAATGCAACGTATAATCAACAATGCCTTGCTGATGAGCTTGAAAGAAGGATAAGTAACTATCAGTTTGACCAAATGATGGGGTGGAGTACATTCAAAATCACTGGAGTTAATTGATAATTGATAGAGTGCAGCAACTACCTATGGGTGGGGCTGCACTTTTTGTTTTTCATTATTGTATCTAAAGCTGTTTGTATTATTTACAAAGCTTCTATGCCATTGTTGGTGAAGGCAATCTTCTTTTGGCGATAGAGGTTACCTAATGCCATCTTGAAGGTTTTCTTGCTCATACCAAATACCGAGTAAATAATCTCTGGCGATGTTTTGTCGTTGTAGGGCAGTGTGCCGTTCTTCTCTTTTAATAGCCTCAATATCTTTTCGGTTTCGGTTTCCACCCGTTGATAGCCATGTTTACCCAATACCACATCTAACTTATTGGTTTCGGGATAAATCTTTTTTATGTACCCTTTACTACTATCTCCAATTGCTATTGGCCGATAGATTTCATTGTCATATATTAGTCCCAAGTGCTTGTCGTTCACAATAACTGCATAGCCAAGTTCTGTCTTTCTGTATACTTTCAGGTCTACCTCTTCTAGTTCTTTCACAGTGAGTTCGTCGTTGCTAAATTCGTGTTCAAACCATTCTGTACCAACTAACCGATTGGTTCTTTCATCAATTTTTACCACTACAAAATAGCTACCACCCACAATCATTTCGCCTCGTTGTTGAGAACGTGGAACGAAGAGGTCTTTCATCAATCCTAAATCTAGAAAAGCACCTATCTCTGTAACGGTTCTTACTTTAAGAAAAGCGATATCGCCTACCTTGGCTTTGCTTTGCAGGGTAGTGGCAATGAGTCTATCCTCGGAGTCGTGGCAGATGAAGACCGTTATTTCATCACCGACTTTGGTGTTTTCGGGCACCCATCTGTTCGGTAACAGAATTCCTTTTTTTCCATCATCCAGGTACACACCAAACTCTAGTATTCTTTGCACCTGCATCTGATTGTAGTCACCAATTTTTATTTCCATGTTTTAAGTTGTATTAAGAGTTGTACGTTCTAAGTATTACGTTGTACGTGAGCAAGTTATGTAATACTTAAAACGTACAACGTATCACTTGCTGGTTAAAAGTCGAAGCCAAGTGATAAATACCAGATTGGTTTACCCAAAAAGAATCCTTTCATTGGCCATGCAGCATCCAATTTTACGAAATAACCCAACAGATTGCTACGGGCACCAAAACCATATCCTGCCGCAAAAGGGCCAATTCCTCCTGCATCTACTTTTACTGATATAGGTCCTTCAGTATATGTTTGAGATGGACGGGTGATTCCGTTGTATAAACCATTCCAAGCTGTACCTAAGTCGAAGAACTGCACTAACTGAAAGTTTCTGATGAATGCATTGTTGATTGGCTTGTCTATAAAAGTACTGAAAACGGGTAGCCTGAATTCGCTATTAAATACAACCGCATTGTTTCCGTTTGCAATATTCTGTATGTAACCCCGCATATTTACAGCCAATGACTGGAAGGCATACGTTGGATCTTTGGGCTGATTGGGATTGAACTGCGGATTTAGCCAACCGTCTGTGCCACCTAAGTAGTAAACAATCTTTTGTTTTCCCCAGCTAAAATCTGCTGCTCCCCTGACTGCCCATATAAAGTTTCTGTATAGGGGCTTGTAATACCGGGCATCATATCCCAGGTTGTACGTACTTTTTTCGACTCCTTGTGGAATACCAACAGGTGTGTTTACATCGAAATAAACTTTGTAACGCAACCCAGTCCAGATGTTCTGCGATGGATTGAGGGTATTGTCATGAACATATTCTGTGTGCGAAAGCAGATATTTCTGTATAACATCTGGATTTGTAAGTGTTAGTTGTGAAAACGGTGGCTCAAGATTGCCGTCTGCAACAGTTACTGTTCTATCGGTTCTATAAGCAATGCTGGTACGAATACTTTTTACCTCGTTGATAGGCAGAGAAAAATTTAGTTGATATAAGTTGGTGTACAGACGCCCGAGAACAGGGTAGCCGTAGTCTAATAAAGAAGCAACCGTTACACCATTGCTACGATAATAGGTAAATCCCCAGTCTATCATTCGCTTATTATTGACAAAGGAAAAGAAAAAGTCTTTGCTTGCAAGGTCTGAGAAATCTAATCTGAAGCCACCTGCAAACTTGATGTCTTCAAGGATATCGCTTGTGGCTACATTGAAATTGAAGTTGAGGTTTGCACCGTTGTTAAGAAAGATGGGGCCAAATCCACCCATATATCGTTGATATCTGTTTATCAAAATGTTATTTGACACTCCCGCCGATACTTTATCTGCCATAAAACGATTGTCGTAATTGAACAACCTAGACTTGGATAAATTATTTTCTTTCTTAGCAGCGAGCCTTGATCTTTCTATTAAAGATGCCACAGTGGAATCGGGCTTCTCATCAGCAAATTCATTCTGAAAAAAGTTGATTGATTGGCTCTTTGCGGTATCTTCTGCTACACCTTTTTTATAAATAGTTGCTTTACCCTCCTCGCCTTTGTCTGCTTGTACAATACTTTTCATGTAGGTGGTAAGAGGCACTTTTATGTTCCTGTTTCTGAGCGCCTCCTCATTTACTTTTATTTTGTAGAGGTTTTTGTAATTGCCATCCAGCTTTGTTTCGCTGATCATTCCATTATTTCCTGCAATCCTTGTTTCCAGAATGGAGTTGGAATAATTCGTGAGCGGGAAAGCAAAAGCAGAATCTCTGTACGCCTGATAGTAACCAATGCTATCTGGTTCTTGCCTTTGCCAAGCAGCCAATGTAGAATCTAGTTCTTTTGCTGTTGGATTTCTAAGTAGTTCATCGCCTATTTTATACACCGTATCCAATCCATTTCTTTGGGTAGAAAAGAATCCTGCCCACCTGTTGGCAATACCATTTTCGTCTGAGACAAATGTAAAATGGTTGGTGTTGTATTGCATGGGGAAATATGCATTGCCGTGTGGCATATTTGTTAACTGGGTTATTTGTTTGCCGGGCCCATTGTTTAAAATGTCTACCATAAAAATATTGAAGCGATAGCGACTTGGCAGGGTAGTATCTTTTAAATTATTGCCGTTGGGACGATTTGAGGAAAAGATAATACCTGTTTTGTTGGGAAATGAAACAAATGTGGGATTCAAATCGTCAAAGGCGTCATTGGTGATTTGCTTTATCTCTCTTTCTTCAATTTTGTAGGTGTAAATATCTGAGTGACCATTCTTTACTGCACTCAACACCACGGTATTTGGATCGAGCATGAAAGAGGCATCTAAAATCTGATCGAAATATTCTATCGTCTGGTTATCTTTTTTATAGCCTGCCACCACATCGTACACAAACATCTTCGTTTTTCCTGCTTCCCAATAGATTACCAACAAGTCGCGCCCCTTCACATCCCAAGAAATGATGGGGTAATTGGGATTGATGTCTCCTTGGTGCGTAAGCACCCCTCTTTCCAGTAAGGTATGTTCTTCGCCATCGGCATCAATCAGTTTTACTCTATAAATCCCTTTCTTAAATTCAACTTCGGCGTATGTGTTATTACGGTTGTTGGGGTTTACCTGAAAACGGTAATAATCGTTCTCACTCACATCTTCCGATACACTAATGCTTCCCTTGGGATTATTCTTTCTTTTAGCAACATCATTTTCATACTTCTCTTGTTCGAACGTCATGAAATCTGCTAACACCTCTTTTATCTTTTTCTTACAAATTTTTTGAGAAGCTTTATTCAAACTTTTGTAGACGCGTGCCAGATAGAAAAAGTAGGTTACGTTTTCTGGCTTGTACTTCTCGGCTATATAAAACCAAAAGGCATGACCAGCCAATTGTGGTTTTTTATATGCAAACGCATAGAATTTGGTATAGTCTCCTGCTTGCATTACTTCTTTCAACTGGTCGTCCAATGTGGTGTTCCAAGGTTCTGCAGCATAAGCAATGTAACCGTCTGTGAGCCATACTGGTAAATCTAACAGTGCCTGATTACTGGCAAATTCACCAATGTTTTCACCAAATAGTATGTTGGCAGTCAGTACTTTGGCAATACCTTCTCTTATCTGACGCTTCAGGTTGCTATGGTTTCCATCAAAATAAACAACTAGTTTATTGTTTACCAGATTGGTAGTACCCCCTTCATTTTTTGTATCCAAGCCAAGCCCTACATTGGTTTGTTTGTAGTCATCATAGCTGTTGTATACAATGATATCGGTACGCCTGTCTAAGGAATATTCTATAAAGTTTTCCAGAGATGGTAGTTCTTCTTCTGCTACTTGTGACACAAACTTGCCCAATTCTGTACCACCCTGTGAAACATAGGTATTGAAATGTTTTGATTGATAAAATTTCCATTGGAACTTTTTGAATTGAAGTCTGTTCCTTCCAAAGACAACGCTATTTACTTGCGCCATCATTGTAAAAGGAAAAATTAATAGGAGTATCCCAAAAATTAATCGACTGCTTATATATTTTCGCATAAATGCTATTGAGTTCTTTATTTGTTTTCTACCACAAAGTACACCAAGTAAAAAACACGAGGAACACAAAGGCTGAATATATAATTTAGTTCTTTTGTGTCTTTGTGTAAACCCTTGTATGCCTTGTGGTAAAGTTTTAAGTAGGTAAAAATACTTTATTCGGTCTTGTCGCTGCAAATGTTTAGTTGTAACGCTGTTAAAATTAGGTAATTCGGTTATAAATTAATTTAAAAACGTAAAAAATGCTCACTGTTCAAAGCTTTACATTCAATCCTGCAAGTGAAAACACGTATGTGGTTTACAACGAAAAGGGCGATGCCATCATCATCGATCCGGGCTGTTATTTCTCGGAGGAACAAAGAACCCTTCAGACATTTATTGAGACAAAAAAACTTACCCCGGTTCAGTTAATCAACACCCATTGCCATCTCGATCATGTGTTTGGCAACAAATGGGTACACAAAACTTATGGGTTGGAGTTGCATATTCATCCCCAAGAAAAACAAGTGCTGGACTTTGCCCCACAGAGTGCGCAACGATGGGGTTTGTCGATAGATAATTATTCGGGACCGATACATTTTATTGATGAAGGCAATATTATTTCTATTGGTGATGACCAGTTTTCTATCCTACTCACGCCGGGACATTCGCCAGGAAGCATTAGTTTTTACTGCGAGAAGCAAGGATTCGTAATAAGTGGTGATGTGTTGTTTAAGGAAAGCATTGGCAGGACCGATTTGCCCGGTGGCGACTTCGATACACTAATTGAAAGCATCCAAACCAAGCTATTTACACTTCCACCTACAACATTGGTGTACAACGGACATGGAAGTACGACCACCATTGGGCATGAAATAAAGCATAACCCATTTTTGAGGGGCTAATAAGCCATCGGGAGGGTTATTAGGATTGATAATTTCTGGATTTAGGTGATAAAGGTGGCGACCTTTATCGTTCAGGTGGTCACCCATTGCGAAAAGGTGGTCACCTTTTTCATTTAGGTGAAGACCTTTTACAAAAAGGTGGGGATTTTTATCATTTAGGTGGCCACCTTTATTGTTTGGGTGAGCACCTAGATGAATTAGGGGAAGGTATTTTGGTTTAAGAACTGGTGGATGAATGGTATTGAGGGTATATATTTGTGCTAGTAATCAACACCAATAAGTCATGAAAGTATTTTCTATATTGTCTTTGTTTTTTATTGCAACCTCTTGTAATTTAGGTGATAGTAAATCAATAAATGACTTATTAAATCACACAAATAAAGTAAGGCTGATTAGAATTTTTAATAGCGATACATTAACTCATGACATCGTTGACAAAGAAGGAATTGAAATTTTTAAAGAAATTATTGATGTCAGAGACTATAATTTGCCTAAAAGTGTAGTGGGTGGTGAGATAATCTATATGTCTAATAATAAAGTTCTTTTGAGGGCATCTGTTACAGATCAAGGCATAGAATATAGTTTTAATAATAAATTCTTTCATGAAAGATTCACTTACAGGGCTGGAATGTATTTTTCTGAGATTTGGCAACGATAATACAAGGATAAGATTAACAATCAAATTGTCGACATAAAATTTCACTACATCCGCTTTCTTTCTGCCCCTTTCCTTCTTCCCTCCTTCATGCCTAAACCTTATCCCTTACGCCTTATCCCTCCCTCTCCTTAAAGCAATTCTTTCCCGATTCTGATACTCCCAATTACCCATATCGTAATGTTATACCATTCCGTAGGGTTACATTTGCCGCTAATTGAAAAATACACCCTTACATATCGCACTGGTAGGCAACCCAAACAGTGGTAAAACGTCGCTGTTCAATGCATTAACAGGACTCAACCAACAGGTTGGCAACTTCCCAGGCGTTACCGTCGATAAGAAAACAGGGTTTATTAATCTCGATGACGAAATCAAAGCCGAACTTATAGACCTTCCCGGTACTTATAGCCTCTATCCTCGCCGTGCCGATGAATGGGTAGCGTACAAAGTATTGATGAATGCCGACACCGAAGAAGTAAAACCCGATCTGGTTTTGCTTGTTGCCGATGCTAGCAACCTCAAACGTAACCTCCTCTTTTGTAGTCAGATACTAGACCTTAAGATTCCGGTAGTATTGGCTTTGACCATGAACGACCTGGCAGAAAAGAAAGGAATCAAGATAGATGTCAATGGATTGGCAACCGATTTGGGCGTTCCGGTTGTCTTGGTCAATCCGAGGAAGAACAAAGGGCTTTCCGAATTAAAAAAAGTCTTGGCAAGGGCGTCTAAAGCTACCAGCAAAAAATTTCAACGTTACTTTATCGATGCCGAAAAGCTTGCACCAAAAGCCATTGCTGATGTGCAAAAGCTCTTTCCTCAATTGAGTGACTATGCTGCCATACATTATCTCATAAATCACGAAAACTTCCCTTTGTCCGACCCACAACAGGAAGCCATTGAGCAGATTGAAATAGATAATAACTTCAATCCCACCAAAACGCAGGCAGAAGAAATAATGCAACGCTACCAACGTATCAAGACTACGATGGGGCAAAATGTGGTAGAACCCGATCCGCTAGAGAAAAAACTCTTTACAGAAAAGCTCGACAACATATTGCTTCACCGTACGTGGGGCTATCTGATTCTCATCACAGTATTGTTCCTCTTGTTCCAAAGTATATTCTGGTTAGCACAGTTCCCAATGGACGGTATCGAATGGGTATTTCAACAGTTAGCCACTTACCTCAACAATCAATTGCCCGCAGCTTGGTGGAGCGATTTGTTGGTGAATGGTTTAGTAGCCGGTCTCAGTGGCATCATGGTTTTCATTCCCCAAATAATGATTTTATTTGGATTGATTACCCTCTTGGAAGACACCGGATACATGGCGCGCATTAGTTTCCTGACTGATAAACTTATGCGCAAAGTTGGACTCAATGGCAAAAGCGTCATGCCCATGATTAGTGGTTTTGCCTGTGCCGTTCCTGCCATCATGAGTACCCGTAACATAGAAAACAAAAAGGAACGGCTACTCACCATCCTCATCACCCCACTCATGAGTTGTAGTGCAAGACTTCCGGTCTATACTATCCTCATCTCATTGGTCATCGACAATAAATATTATTTCGGTTTCCTCAGCCTGCAAGGGCTGGTGATGATGGCACTCTATCTTTTAGGCACTGTGATGGCACTCATAGTCAGTTTTGTAGCCAAATGGTTTATCCATATCAAAGAAAAAAGCTTTTTCATACTCGAATTGCCCGTTTACCGTAGTCCTCGTTGGAAGAATGCAGGTATTACCATGGTCGAAAAAGCAAAGATTTTTGTTAGGGATGCAGGAAGGGTAATCATTACCATCAGCCTCTTGTTATGGTTTCTCAGTTCTTTTGGACCCGGCAACAGAATAGCCAATCTCAAGGACAAGTACACCATTGCTGTTCAACAGCACCCCGAACAGAAGAATGAGCTGAACAAACAATTATCTTCAGAGAAGCTACAGAATTCCTATGCGGGCATTTTAGGAAAAGCCATTGAACCGGCTATCAAACCATTAGGTTATGATTGGAAAATTGGCATTGCCCTTATCACTTCTTTTGCTGCGCGCGAAGTTTTTGTGGGCACAATGGCAACGCTTTATAGTGTAGAAGAAGAAAATAATTCGTCTCTTCGCGAAAAGTTACAGGCTGCTCGTCACCCCGATGGCAGCAAGGTCTATACCCTACCTGCAGCACTTTCGTTGATGGTGTTTTATGTGTTAGCCATGCAATGTATGAGCACGCTCGCTGTGGTAAAGCGTGAAACCAAAAGCTGGAAATGGCCCGTCATACAATTCGTGTACATGACTTTACTGGCCTATTCAATGAGTTGGTTGGTCTATCATCTATTTTCATAGGTAGAAAAATAGGATGTAGAAAGTACAAACTACATTACTACAATATTTCATACTTCATATCTCCTATTTCTTTTTGGCGTGTCCCCGCAGCACGGGGTCGGGCTTTCCGTTCCAATCTTTTTGCCCAGGGCAGCAAAAAGGATTTCCACTACACTCCCTCACGTACTAGTCAATCCGGCTCACAATACACATAAAACACCCCCTTTGCACCTTTTATTTTCCGCAATACCATCAAAGAAACTGCTTTTGTTCCCCAAAATTGGCGGCAACCTCCAAAAGGAACCTGTTACACACCCTGTTTTTAAATACAAGTTGTAAAAGGAGTTCCTTATGCAACTTGTATTTGAAGGCAAGCACCAAAAGAAGCTTGTTGCACTACTTGCCCCCACGGCAACTTGTGCGAGGAACTCCTTACACAAGTTGCCAGCATTTCCAGAGGTTGTAAGAAAGTCCCACGGCATATAATTTAAAATTCAGACACCAAAAGGAGTTCCTTTTATACCTTGCCTTTAAATACAATGGCTGTGGGACTTTTTTTGAGGCATTGCGCATAAATACAACCATCAGAAGGAGTTCTTTTTAGTGATTGCAGATAAAGGCAAGCTATTAAAAAAGTTCCTTTTTGTATTTGTGCTTAACAATAAGATGTCGAAGGAGTTTCGGAAAGAGATTAGTTTATGCTGTAGGTTGTAAATTGGATTGCGTTTGAAGTAGGGGAGTATACTTACTAAATAAATGTACCGTTAGGTACGGTATATTGGTAGCAAACAACCCTACAATTACATTAAAGTGCCGTAGGCACGACATATTGTTTTGATTTACAGAACAAATGCCTCATCTATTCCTATAATGACTATCCGCTTGTTGGTAATTCACTTTAATCTTGTGCATAATCTAGCCGTCATTTCGACGATAGGAGAAATCTAACCGAATAATATGGCTGGTTTCAATTGTATAATTGCGCAATTAATCAGGATTAGATTTCTCCTATCGTCGAAATGACGTTCCTTTGGGTTCGAGAAACTTAGTACCAACAAGCGGATACTCATTATTCCTATTTATTATCCAACATGTCGTCCCAAATGGGACTTTAAGAATTTCTTATTACTAACCTTCTACCAATATTTCGTACCTAACGGTACTTGACTACAATAATTTCAATCTCTTATTATCATTGATTTTTATTTTTGTGTAATTATTACACATTAATACAGCATCTACGCCTTATTTTTATCAATCAATTACTTGTTTTATGAAAAAGATACTTCTGCCTTTGCTTTTTTTATTGGTTAATTCAACCATATTCTCCCAAACTACTCACCTCAAAACGGAGGATGGTTCGTTTACTTTTATTCCGCTTCGAGAAAATATCATCAAAGTAACATTTCAGCCCATTGGTTATACCCATAATGAAAACATCAGTGATGCAGTCATCTTAAAACCGACTACTATTCCTTATAAATGTTCGGTTGTGCAAAATGGTAACACTGTTTTGGTGAATAATACCGTTACAATTGCTGGCACGCACCATACAAATAACTTCAATAGCTTTTATTTTAGTCTATCTCCCGATGAAAAGATATTTGGTGGGGGAGAGAGGGCGTTGCCTCTAGACAGAAGGGGGTACAAATTGGACCTATACAATGCTCCTTGGTATGGATATGGCGAGGGTGCGGACCATCTGAACTATAGCGTACCCTTTTTTACTTCCTCTAGGGGATATGGGCTCTTTTTTGACAACCCATCGAGGGGATATGTGGATATTGGCAAGAAAGATTCATCGGTTTTGGAGTATGGTGCTGCAAGTGGCGAGCTTACTTTCTATATTATTCTAGGAAAAGACTACAAAACAATTCTACAGAACTACTATTCTCTCACTGGTACACAACCTTTGCCCCCACGTTGGGCATTGGGCAACCTTATGAGTAGGTTTGGCTACACCAGCGAGGCACAAGTGAAATCTATTTACGGTAAGATGAAGAATGATAACATCCCGGTTGATGGTGTTATCTTCGATTTGTTTTGGTTTGGCGATAGTATCAAAAACGGTTTGGGCAATCTGGATTGGGTTAACAAAACAAAGTGGCCTGATCCTAAAGGTATGATTGCCGGTTTTAGAAAAAACAATGTAAATACCATCCTAGTAACAGAACCTTTCGTTGTAAAAAATACATTGGCATATAATAGTTCAAAGCCTTACCTGGCAACGGACAGTATTGGTAATCCTGATCAGATTTCTGAGTTCTATTTTGGCAATGCAGGCTTGGTTGACATCTTTAGGAAAGATTCAAAAGACTGGTTTTGGACGTATTATAAAAAACAAATGACATTAGGCGTAGAAGGTTGGTGGGGAGATTTGGGAGAACCCGAAATGCATCCGACCGCTATGTTCCATAACTTGAAAGATTTTGGATTTAAAAGACCCTTTTCCGCAGATGAAGTGCATAATGTGTACGGACACAACTGGACTAAAATGTTATTTGATAAATATGCCACAGATTATCCCAACAAAAGATTGTTTAGCTTGAATAGAAGCGGGTTTGCAGGTACCCAACGATATAGTATTTTCCCTTGGACGGGCGATGTAAGCAGAAGTTGGAGTGGATTGAAAGCACAATTACCCGTTTTGTTGGGCATGAGTATGAGTGGCGTTCCTTATGTGCATAGTGATGCAGGTGGTTTTGCAGGTGGGGAGGGAGATAATGAATTATATGTCCGTTGGTTGCAATTGGCAGCTTTTACGCCCATCTTCAGACCACATGGTACCGCTTTATTTGAGGTTGATAAGCAAGCTTTTAGTTTTCCTTCCGAGCCTGCATTAATTGATGAGCCATATAAAACCATCGCTAAAAAGGTAGTAAACCAACGTTACCAGTTTTTGGCGTACAATTACACACTAGCATTCCAACAAACCCGCAATAAACAACCGCTTATGCGCCCAATGTATTATGAGAATCCAACAGATTCCATTGCTTGCGCTACCGGTGACGAATATTACTGGGGAGAGAACATTATTGTGGCACCCGTGTTGGAAAAGGCTACCAACTTCAAAAAGGTTTATCTGCCAAAAGGCGTCTGGTACAACTATAACACGAAAGAAAAGGAGAAAGGAGAAAAACAATTTAAAGAACCAGTCTCACTTGACGCTATTCCCATTTATGTAAAAGCAGGAACAATTTTGCCACTCTATAAAGAGACGGTTTTTACCAGCACAACGGCTCTTAAGAATGATAAATTAACGATAGAATACTATCCTTCAGAGGAAAAGTCTGCCTATACGCTTTATCTTGACGATGGAACAAGCAAGAATGCCTTGGTTTCAAATCAGTATGAATTGATCTCCTTTTCTGCACAGACGGTTGCAGAAAAAGGTTACCGTTTTTCCATCAACTCCAACCAAGGAAACTACAAAGGGAAACCAGTAAGCACTCTTTTTACTTTATCAATAGTGCAAACGAAGGCCTTTAAAAATGTATTTGTCAATGGAATAAAACAAAATACCTCAGTAGATTATACCAACAACACCCTGTGTTTTCCAATCAGGTTCACTGGCTCACCATTAAAGATAGAAGTGAAGTAACCATATAATAAAATAACCCGATTGACTAGATCAATCGGGTTATTTTCTAAACGTATAACGTAATACTTAAAACCTACAACTCTTTTGCTTTCTTATAAATAGGTACTGTGCTGCACGGTTCTCCATACATGATGCTCTTTGCAAAAGGCCTGAGCTTTGCAGTAACTTCTACATAAGCACTTTCTGGTATGGATACCTCTCCACAACCTTTTACCACCACTCTTTTATCCAAATATTCCTCTCCTTTAAAGTTCGTGAGTTTTCTTGTTATCAAGGTAGAGATTAACTGCGCTTCATCCCCAAAAACAACCTCTTTAGCCACAGGTTGCAGGTAATTAGCCGCCAACATATACGCCCACATTGGTATGACGGCATCTGCGGTACAAGTTACGGCCACATATTTACCCTGATATTTTTCCCATTCGGTTGTTTGTAACGCTGCACGGTAGTCCTTTTCTTTTAGAATCAATCCCATAAAAAGATAGTCCTTCAAATCAAAAACTACTATCTCTCCTTTTGGATAAAACTCCTCCAGGTCTAATGTTATAATGCCGCTTTCTGCTACTTTATTTACGATGACTGTTTCCATGACTAATGATGATTAAACTGATTTGAATGAAAGAAATGATTTAGTTGGTTTAATGCGAAAGTACAGTCATCCTTACAATTTTTGTTTTCGGTAATTGCAAAAAATAAGAAGCCGTCCTTTTAAATAAGGACGGCTTCTTAATTATTTTTATCTCCTTTATTCCCCTTTAGGGGTTAGGGGCTTAATAAAATTTACTTCTATAATCCTTGATGGTTGCTGCTTTACGCAATGCATCACCACCTCTGTAGAATGCCGAACGTTGTTGTTGCAATAGGGTTTGCTTCAACGTCTGCTCATCCGTAGTTGTAGATTTTGCTCCTATGTTTTCTACTCTTATTGCATAAACTCCGATTGATCCTGCAATAGCTTCACTCACTTTTCCTTTAAGATTCTTGTTGAAAGCCGCACCAATTACTTTACTTTCCATACCTATTCCTGGTATGAATGCATTGGTAAATGAAAGGCTATCCGCTTTTGTAACTGGTGTACCTGTGCTTTGACTGATTGCTTCTAAAGATGCTCCCTTGAACTTACTTTCTATAATTTGTTTCGCTTTCTTTTCGTTACGTGCCAACGATTCTACCTGAGGACGTAGCACAGAAACATCTGGCAAACCAGGTTTGTTAATAATTGTCTCAATTGCAACAATATACTTGTCACCAACTTCAAATGGTTCAGAAATATCTCCTTTATCGTGTGCATAAACCCAACGAACTAGCTCGCGAGATTGACCTACTGCACCTACATAAGAATCATTTTCCTTTATTTCATTGGCAGTTAGTCCTGCTTTATTTATTTTCTTAGCATTATCATTAAAATCTTGCAAGCTTTTGTTTTGTGCAGAGAACTGAGCAGCAGCAGTGCTTGCAGCAGAAACTGTTTCGGAACTAGCAATAATTGGTTTTGCCAAGTAAGCAATCTTATACGCAGGCTGAGGATTCTTTTGTCCCAATACTTCTATGTAGTGGTAACCATAATCAGTCTTTACTACGCCCTTGCTACCCACAGCTTTGTCGAAAGCAAACTCATTAAACTCAGGAACCATTTGTCCTTGAGGGAAGAAATCATATACACCACCCTTATCCTTACTTCCTGGATCAGCAGAATATTTAGCACATAGCTGATCGAAGTTTGCTCCTCCAGCAATAGCAGTTTGTAGGCTATCGGCCAATTTCTTTGCCACGCTATCTTCTTTTATTTGCTGACCACTCTTAGGGTCTGTAGTAGCAATCAATATATGACGCACCTTAGCACTATCAGGCCAGTTCTTTGTGCCAATCAGTTTTGCAATAACATAATTATTTCCATCTTGATAAGGACCATAAGTCTGACCAGCAGCCAATTTGAAGATGCTATCTTTCTTTGCTGACTCAACTTTTGCTTTAGAGAAATAACCATTTTTGAAAGCTATCTCAGTTCCTACTTTTCCTAGGTAAGCTTTTTCATCTTTTGTAGCAACAAAATCACCTTTCAAAGCACTGATAGAAGCCAATGTTGCAGCACTGTCAGCTCCACTTGGTGTTGCATCAAATGCTACATAGGTAATACCCCTTGTTTCCTCTTCTTTGTCGTATTCTTTGTGGTGTTTTTGCGCATAAGCAACAATTTCATCATCAGATACCTTAAGTGTAGAGTCTATTATAGTATTATATGGAACAGCTACATAACTGATAGATGCAATTGCATTGTTATCTGCTTGTGTTTTTTCAACTAACCATTTTGGTATATAAACAGAATGTTGCAACAGGTCGCTATATTTTGAACGTAGCTTCTGTTCGATAGTTGGTTTCAGATAAGCTTCATTAATCATCTCAATTTGCTCAGCATTCTTGCTCTTTTTTACCTGAGTGATGATCTGTTTTGCTTTCTCTACATCAAATACACCTGTTTTTTCGTCAGTAAATTCTCTTTTCAACGGAGATTGTTGAGGATCGAACAAGATATCAGACAATTCTTTGTCGCTAACAGACAATCCTAGCTTATCATATTCCTGGTTGTTGATGATACGCTCCACATCTTGATTCCAAACATTAGGAATCAGTTGCTCTCTGTTTCCTGCTTGCTGACCATACAATTTTTGCATCGTAGCCAACTCATTTTCAAAGTCAACACGTTCAATATTTACCCCATTTACTTTTCCTAGTGTACTAGTATTAGTAAAAATACCGCCTCTTCCTCCACCGAGTGCCCTATCTTGTAGGATAAATGAAATTAAAGCAATAGCAATCAGCCCAAACATAATCCAGGCACCCTTATCACGAATCTTTTGAATAACAGACATAATAAATATTTATTAATTAATTTTTTAGGTTGGCAAAAATAGGGGAATAATATGTTTAAAAAATATGTGGAAAAATCCTTCTAATTCAAGCTCCTTTTATCATTCGTTATGTTAACAAATAGTAAGGCATTTTTTTTATTCTAATGCGAGTGATAAATCTCAATTTTCAAAATAAAATAGTACACATCAAACATGTTTATAACCCTCTTTTTTGGTGTATAACGGTCAATTTTCAATTTTAAAAGGGGGATATTTGTGTAATAAATAGATTTTAAAATTCTATTAAAAAGCTTACACAGTATTTTTTTATCCTTAGTTATCCATGTTAACCGAATATTAATATAGTGTGAACTCATTAATGTGCTAATTGCTTTTAAATTCATATTATTCTGTTCAAAACCCACTCAATCCCTTATCTATAAAGGATTGTAGTTTGTTTATTAAATGTTAGTACCGGTGAATAACGCTCATCTTATTAACTTCGCTGCCTGTGTACAACTAAGTTTTCCCGATATCCACATGCATAATAGTAGTAGTGGGTTATATAAATAAAGTATTATTAAAGAAGTATTACAAGAGTTATGAACATTGAAAAAGCAAAAGAGAAAATTTTTGAAAATGGGTACCTTAATCTAGATGTAGATCCTTCTTTGGATTTATTTGCGGAGATTGAAAAACTGAAGAAAGAAAAAAATGCCATTATTCTGGCACACTTCTACCAGGAGCCCGACATTCAGGATATTGCTGATTATATTGGAGATAGTTTGGGACTAGCTCAAAAAGCACAGAGCACAGATGCCGATATGATTGTGTTTGCAGGGGTTCATTTCATGGCCGAAACAGCAAAAATTCTGAACCCTTCAAAAAAGGTTCTCCTCCCCGATTTGAACGCTGGATGTTCTTTAGCTGATTCTGCACCCAAAGACCTGTTTAAGGCCTTTAAAGAGAAGCATAGCGACCATTTAGTGATATCATACATTAATTGTTCGGCAGATATAAAAGCCTTAAGCGATATTATCTGCACAAGTAGCAATGCAGAGGCGATAATTAATAGTGTTCCTGCCGATCAACCCATCCTTTTTGCGCCCGATAAAAACTTAGGGGCATACCTTAATAAAAAGACGGGAAGGAATATGTTGCTATGGAACGGGGCTTGTATGGTTCATGAAATATTTAGTCTGGAAAAGATTACGAAATTAAAAATAAGGCATCCCGAAGCGCAGGTTCTTGCTCACCCTGAATGTGAAGAAGCCATACTTAGAATTTCAGATTATGTAGGAAGCACCACTCAGATACTTAAATATTCAGTTGCTTCTGACTGTAATTCCTTTATTGTGGCAACAGAAACAGGTATTCTGCATCAAATGCAAAAAGATGCCCCAAATAAGACGTTTATTCCGGCTCCGCCTACAAACAATTGTGCGTGCAACGATTGTCCGCACATGAAGCTAAATACACTAGAAAAACTATACTTATGTATGAAGTATGAACAGCCAGAAATACTGATGGATGAAAACTTAAGAATTGCTTCAAAAAAACCTATTGATAGAATGTTGGAGATAAGTAGGAAAGCGGGGCTGATAGGTTAAAGAATAGATATTAGTTATTAGATATTAGATATTAGTTTCAGAACAAAAGAAAGGGTGTTGATTTATATTTAAATAAATTAACACCCTTTTTATATTTTTTACAATTAATATCTACTATCTAATAACTACTATCTAAAACTTATCCCGCTGCTCTTGTTATTGGTGTACTATAATTTCTTTCTTTATTGGTGCCACAGGCAGCCATTTTAAACTCATAAGGAATAAAGCTTGGCAATCCAGTAACAACTATCTCATGAGTGGTACCAGTTACTGTTTTCCATTCACTAGCATCCGTTGCAGGAGCAAGTGTATATGCTACTTCATAAAACAAAGCTTTAGTAACAGCTTTACAACTAATCAATACTTTATTTTTTACTTCTAGAGTAAGTACTTTAAAATCAGAAACAACACCAAATTCACCAACACTTCCGGCAGGTGCTGCTACATGCATTCCAGATGAAAGAATAACAGATTTAACGCCACCACTAGTCAATTGTACATACGCACCTAATATGTGTAGTAATCCTTCTAGAACTTTTCTTTTTTCATTTTTTGTGGCAGTTTGGGTAACATTACCATTATGTGCCGCAGCCAATGCAACTTGAAATTCAGTTCGTGCCGTTGTTATTACAGTAATAGCTGGAGAGGGCGTGAGGTAATGTGCATTTCCTGTAAGACTACCTTCAATGCTCATGGTTTCAGTAACAAGCTGAGCATCATTGTAAACATTTGTTGAATAATCAACTAAAACTTTTTCCGTATGCATCGTTAGTAATTAAATTAAAATATTATTTTGGAAAGATAAACTATTTTTTTGGCACTTAACTAATTATTATTTTTTATTTTAATTTTTAATTTCCAAATTAAAGCCATTTTAATGCGGATTAAAATCAAAATAGGCCGGTACTAAGGGCTGTTTCCTTGGCATAGAAAATTTTTACTGGGGTATGATAGGGCTACAGCTCAGTGTAGGGGGCCTTTAATTGTGCATAAAAGTGTTAAATGGGGTAGTAAGAAGCCAAAAAGAGACAATTAGGTCTTTTTAATACGGATTAAAATTGTGTTACTTTATTACTAATTATTATTAATAATATTAAACAAAATAAAAATAATGGAAGAGGAGACTTTTGTTGGACTTGAAGAAAAATAAAAAGCACCCAATTTTATCTGAGTGCTTTTTATTTAAACTAGGTTCAATACTTACAACCTATTACTTATTACTTGATACCTATCGTCCCATATAGACCATCAATATCTGAATATCACTAGGACTAACGCCACTTATTCTGCTGGCTTGTCCCAATGTACGTGGACGAATAGTCTTGAACTTTTGTTTTGCTTCGCTAGAAATTGCATTTAGTTTCTCAAAGTCAAAAGTATCTGGGATAACTAAGTTTTCTAGGTGACTTACTTTTTCAACAAGATCCTCTTCTTTGCGAATATAGGTTTCATATTTAACCTGAATCTCCGCTTGCTCAAGACTATCCTTATCATAAGTTTCTAAAGCTGTTGCCAAACCAGAAACAGCCTGAAGCATACCATCCAATGTTACATTGGGACGAAGAATAATTTTGGAAGCTTTTTGTTTATCATCAAGAATAGCAGAATCTATTGTTTCAAAATACGGGTTTATCTCCGTAGCTTCTACATTGAAAGTGCTGAGAATCTTTTTAATTTCCGATACATTTTTTAGTTTTTGCTCCACTTTATCCAAACGTTCCTGCGAAGCCAAACCAATTTTATTACTTAAAGCAGTAAGGCGGATATCAGCATTATCTTGTCTCAGTAGTGTACGGAATTCTGCACGGCTAGTAAACATACGGTATGGTTCATCGGTGCCTTTACTTATCAGGTCATCAATCAATACACCAATATAAGCTTCATTTCTTTTCAGAATAAATGGCTCTTCTTCCTTCACGGCAAGATGTGCATTAATACCCGCCATCAATCCTTGGCAAGCTGCTTCTTCATAGCCAGTAGTACCATTAATCTGCCCGGCAAAGAATAAATTCTTAACCAGTTTAGTTTCTAGTGTATGCGTTAATTGGGTTGGTTGAAAGAAGTCATACTCAATTGCATAACCAGGACGGAAGAACTTGCAGTTTTCAAAACCAGGTACTTTACGTAAAGCTTTCACTTGCACATCTTCTGGAAGAGATGTAGAAAAACCATTTACATAAATCTCGACAGTGTTCCAGCCCTCTGGTTCTACAAATATCTGGTGGCGTTGTTTATCTGCAAAGCGATTAATTTTATCTTCTACACTAGGGCAATAGCGTGGTCCACGACCTTCAATTCTTCCCTGAAACATAGGACTTCTATCAAAGCCCGTTCTTAATAAATCGTGTACTTCATTATTGGTATAAGTGATGTGACAACTGCGTTGTTGTTCCGGCTTAATCAAAGGAAGATCTAGATAAGAGAAACCAGTTATTACCTCATCCCCCTTTTGTTCTTCCATTTTACTATAATCCAAACTCCTACTGTCAACTCTTGGTGGTGTACCAGTTTTTAGTCTGTCAGCTTCAAAACCATATTCCACCAGTTGCTCGGTAATACCTGTTGCGGCCTTCTCCCCTACTCGTCCACCGCCCAATTGTTTTTCACCAATATGTATAATACCATTCAAAAAAGTACCACTTGTTATAACTACACTTTTAGCTTTTATCTCATTACCCAATCCTGTAACTACACCACAAACCTTTCCTTTTTCAATAATAAGAGAACGCACCATATCCTGATAAAAATCCAGGTTATTGGTATGTTCCAGCATTTCTCTCCATTTAGCAGCAAACAACATACGGTCGTTTTGTGCCCTTGGGCTCCACATTGCCGGACCTTTACTTTTGTTCAGCATCCTAAATTGAATCATTGTAAGGTCGGTAACAATTCCACTATAACCACCAATTGCGTCTATCTCACGTACAATCTGACCTTTGGCAATACCGCCCATTGCTGGGTTGCAACTCATCTGACCTATGGTTTGCATATTCATAGTTATCAGAAGTGTTTTACTTCCCATGTTAGCAGCGGCAGCAGCAGCTTCAGAACCAGCATGACCAGCACCAACTACAATTACATCATATTCTTGAAACATTCTTTTTCTAATTATTAGTCGGCAAAGATAATCTTGCAACCAATGATGAGGTTAAGTTTTTCCAAATTCGTTCCACGTGGAACATTGTTATTCCATGTAGGGGTTGAAAATTTTCAACCCCTACAATTGTTTCACGTGGAACATTATTTTAAAGAGAGGTATTGATTGATGTAATAATCTTCTTTCTCACGCATAAGTTTTATGTCTTTTGGTTTCTTGTCTAAGTATCCACATAAATGTAAGCATCCATGAAATATTACACGAAGTGTTTCGTTTATAAGGTTTGTGTTTTGAGATGCGGCATTGTCTTTAATTCTATCTATACTGATGTAGATTTCTCCAATGATGGATTCTCCTTTTTCATTAAGAGAGAAAGTAATAATGTCGGTATAGTAATCGTGATTGAGATGGTCTTTATTAATTTGAAGTAAATATTCGTCAGAACAAAAGATGTAGTTGAGTTCATTAAGCGGTGTTTTCTCATTTTTAAACAAGGATAAAATAAAAGACTTTAGTTTTGTTTTATCCGAAATGGATAATTTTCTGTCTACATAATTGAACTTGACACTTGCCATAATTAATATTTACTTTTACAACTTCAAAAATCGTAATAAAAGACAAACCTATCTGGTTTATTTTTGCGACATTAAGTATCAGAGAGGATATTTTGGTAATAATAATTTGAAATGAGAAGACTAAGTGAGTTAGGAATTGGTCAGAGAGCGGTAATACATTCATTTGAAAAAGATGATATTTTTATTAAGTTGATGGAGATGGGCTGTGTTCCTGGTGAAGAAGTGAAAGTGATTCAAGTGGCGCCATTAGGTGACCCAATCTCTATTGCTGTTGCTGGATATAATTTGAGTCTCAGGTTGAGTGAAGCTAATAGTATCTTTCTGGAAGAAGTTAAATAGCAATAGAAAATGAATATTGGTTTATACTTTGGTTCTTTTAATCCTATTCATATTGGCCACCTGATAATTGCTAATCATGTAATAAACTTTACAGACATGAGCCAAGTATGGTTGGTTATCAGTCCGCAAAATCCTTTAAAACCCAGTCACACATTATTGAATGAGTACCATAGATTGCACCTTGTTCAAAAAGCAATAGAAGATAATCCAAAACTAAAAGCCTCAGATATAGAGTTTAGACTTTCCAAACCTTCTTATACAATTGATACCCTCATTTATCTGGAAGAAAAGTATCCGAAACATAAGTTTAGCATCGTAATGGGGAGTGATAGCTTTCAAAATATTGATAATTGGAAGAACTCAGTAATTTTAAAGAAGAACTATTCATTTATTATCTACGAACGACCCGGCTTTGAAATGGATAAAAGTGTAGAAGTAGAAAATATTAAAATATTAAAAGCCCCATTATTAGAAATAGCCGCCACAACTATCAGAAATAATGTAAAAGCAGGAAAAAGTATTCAATATCTGGTGCCCGATACGGTGAACAAAGAAATAATTGAGAACGGATACTATAAATAAAACTTAAACAGTAAGGATATTAAAAAAACTCAGGCATCTTTGTAGCTTGTTTAATATTATATGGCTGAGTCACAACAAATTTTTCAAACAAATAATCCATCCCGTTGGCAGAGACTAAAATGGGGATCCAGGATATTCTTTTTCATATTCATCATAGCTATTGTAGTTATCGCTATTACATTGAAAAGTGTATCAAAATCCAATGATAAGATACCTGTAGATGTGAGGGCTATCAAAAAAGTATTAGCAGGAGCACCAACCTATCGTGATAGTGATATGGGAAAAGAATATAAAGGCTTCAGAAAATATATTAACAACCAATGGGCTGTAGGAAAAGGGGCAGGACAAAAAGACACTGTATTGAACCTATCCAACTCCAACTACTTCAGTGATAGTCTTGGTGTAAGAGCTGCTTTTTATATGTCTTGGAATCCACAATCAACCTTTTCATTAAGAAAGAATATTAATAAATTAAATCTTGTTCTACCCGAATGGTTTTTTATAGATCCCCAAGGAGATACTTTAATAACAAAATTAGATAAGGAAGCATTTGATATAATCAAAAGAGCACATGTAAAAATGATTCCATTATTGTCTAATAGTATAAATAACATATCGACAGTCGCTGCATTGAGTAGAGTAATTGAAAATCCAGCTAAAAGGGAACGATTAATAACAGACATATTAAAACAACTAAACAGACTAAAGCTCGCAGGTATTAATATAGATTTGGAAGATGTAAAACTGAAAAATAAAGATCATCTGAATTCTTTTCAAAAAGAGCTTTATTCGAGATTACATGAAAACAATTTTTTAGTTACACAAAATGTTTCGCCATATGACACATACAACTACAAACAACTGGCTACATATAATGATTATATCTTTCTGACAGCTTATGATGAACATTCAGAACATACTAAAGCTGGTCCAATAAGCGATCAAAAATGGATAGAAGAAAGTGTTGACAGACTTGCTAAAAATGTACCTCCATCGAAAATAGTTCTTGATATAGCGGCACATGGTTTTGATTGGGATTATAAGGATTCTGCGGTAGAACAAACCTATCAGCAAGCACTAGTTACAGCAAGAGAGAGTGATGCCCATGTAGATTTTGATAATAATACTTACGGAACACACTTTCAATATTATGATGATAAAGACCGGATTCATAATGTGCATTTTGTAGACGCCGCTACTAATTTTAATGCTATCAGGTTTGCAACAGAATATGGATTAGCAGGAACAGCCTTGTATAGATTGGGTTTTGAGGATAGCCGTCTTTGGGGATTCTATGATTTACCCATGACAAGAACTGCTCTAAAGAAATTCAATTTTACTGAATTTAATAAAGTTGAAGGGAGTAGAACGGTAGATTACATTGGAGAGGGAGAAATTTTGGATGTATTAGCATCACCGACCGATGGTCGTATACAAGCAGAAATAGATATTGCCAGCATGCTGATTAGTGAGGAAAGTTATGAAGCACTACCCTCATCTTATGTGGTTAGAAAGTTTGGAAAAACGTCTAAACCAAAACTTGTTCTTACGTATGATGATGGACCAGACCCTAAATACACAAAAGAAATATTAGATACCCTAGCCTATTATCATGTTCCTGCAACATTTTTTGTGGTTGGCATGGAAGCAGAAAATAACATTCCGCTAATAAAGAGGATTTTGAAGGAAGGACATGAATTGGGCAACCACACTTTCACCCATCCCGACATGAGTAAAGTGAGTAAGGATAGGGCATTATTGGAAATGGATGCAACGAAGCTTTTAATTGAATGTATTACAGGGAGAAGTCTAGTCATGTTTAGGGCACCGTTCAATGCAGATAGCGAACCCGAAAAGAATGAGGAATTGGTGCCAGTAGCTTTGAGTAGAACCAGAAACTATATTACCGTTGGGGAAAGTATGGATCCAGAAGATTGGCAAAAAGGTGAAATAAAGAACTTTAATGCCGATACAATATTCAGTAGAGTTAAACAAGAATACCAAAGAAATTTAGATAAACCCGATAGTAGCAATATCATTCTACTACATGATGGTGGTGGAGATAGAAGCCAGACAGTATTGGCCACAGGGATGATTATTCGTTACTTTCAAGCAAGGGGATACACGTTTACAACTGTTGCAGATTTACTAGGAAAAACAAGAGACGACTTGATGCCTTATGCCAATAGCAAAGATTATTATAAATTGAAAATCAATTATTTATGGGTTCTTTTAGTTTATTATGCAACCCATTTGTTCTTTGCTATCTTCTTGGTATTTATGATAATAAGTACTATCAGATTGATTATTTTGGGAACACTTTCTTTTCTTCAGAGAAAAAGAGAAAGGAGTATTGTTTATGATAAGGTTATTGAGCAATATCCATTGGTTTCTATCATAGTACCTGCTTATAATGAAGAAGTAAACATTGTTGGTTCATTGAAGAATTTACTGAAATGTGACTATCCTAACTTCAATATTGTTTTTGTAGACGATGGAAGTAAGGACAAAACATGGGAAATGGTGACTAATGAATTTTCTAATGCTACCCCAAACCTGAAATTACTCTCCAAACCTAATGGTGGTAAGGCTTCTGCTCTTAATTACGGTATTGGTAATACCAATGCTGAATATGTGGTGTGTATTGATGCCGATACCAAGCTCGCACCTAATGCAGTGAGTATAATGATGAGGCACTTTTTGATGAAAACCGATTCATTGGAAGAAATTGGTGCAGTAGCTGGTGTTGTTAAAGTGGGTAATGAAGTAAATATGTTGACTAAATGGCAAAACATAGAATACATCACTAGCCAAAACTTCGATAGAAAGGGTTTTGCTTATGCCAATGCCATCACTGTTGTGCCTGGTGCAATTGGTGCTTTCAAAAAGAAGGCAATTGAAGATGCAGGAGGTTTCACAACAGATACTTTGGCAGAGGATTGTGACCTTACCATTCGCATTTTGAGGGCTGGTTATCTTGTTACCAACGAGCCCAAAGCAATTGCTTATACAGAAGCTCCTGAAACGCTAAAAATGTTTATGAAACAGCGTTTCCGATGGAGCTTTGGTGTAATGCAAACCTTCTGGAAGCATTCCGATCAGTTGTTTAGCAATACCAACAAGTCGCTTGGATGGATAGCATTGCCCGATATTTTGATATTCAAATACATCATCCCAGTCTTCTCTCCTATTGCAGATGTATTGATGATTTTTGGCTTATTTACAGACAACGCAAGTAAAATATTTTGGTATTATGTGCTGTTTACCATCGTAGATACCACCATTGCCGCCATTTCTTTCTTGTTTGAAAAGGAAAACCCGTTGAAACTTATCTGGCTTATTCCTCAACGCCTCATCTATCGTTGGATCATGTTGGTGGTATTGTATCGTTCCCTGAAAAGAGCGTTAAAGGGCGAACTACAAAACTGGGGTGTATTGAAAAGAACAGGTAATGTGAAGGATGTTGTTGTTGGTTAGCAGCACAATAATAAGATAGTAGAATAAATAGATAGTATGGTGCAACATATTGTGTAGCATCCTCCGCCTTTATTTCTTTACTTTGCGGCGATTATTATAAATTAGAAAATAAGTTTACTTATGAAAGTATCAGACATTCAGGTTCAAAACGAAAAAGAAACACGTGCCGGCTTTGGTGAAGGTATCTATGAGATAGGAAAGGAAAACGAAAACGTAATTGTGTTGACGGCTGACCTTGCCGGTTCCTTTAAATTAGGACCATTTATTAAAGATATTCCTGAGCGTTTTGTTCAGTGTGGCATTGCAGAAGCAAACATGATTGGTGTTGCTGCCGGGCTTACAATTGGTGGTAAAATACCTTATACAACCACGTTTGCAAACTTTAGTACAGGTAGGGTTTACGATCAAATTCGTCAAAGTATTGCTTACAGTGGCAAGAATGTAAAAGTTTGTGCTTCTCACGCTGGTCTTACTTTGGGTGAAGATGGTGCTACACACCAGATATTGGAAGATATTGGATTGATGAAAATGCTTCCTGGTATGACTGTTATCGTTCCTTGCGATTTCAACCAGACCAAAATAGCTACTAAAGCAATTGCTAGCTATGATGGACCAGTTTATCTACGTTTTGGTCGTCCAAAGTGGCCAAATTTCACAAAAGAAGATGGTAGCGACTTTGTTATTGGCAAGGCGCAACAGTTGAGTGAAGGAACCGATGTTACCATTTTTGCATGTGGTCACTTGGTTTGGAAAGCCATCGAAGCAGGTAAGGCATTGGAAGCAAAAGGCATTAGTGTAGAGTTGATAAACATACACACCATCAAGCCGTTGGATACCGAAGCCATCATCAAGTCTATCAAAAAGACCAAATGTGCGGTTACTTGCGAGGAGCACAATATCATCGGTGGTCTGGGAGACAGTATTGCACAGGTAGCTGCCAAAAATTGCCCTATTCCTATTGAATATGTAGGTACAAACGACACTTTTGGCGAAAGTGGTACACCTGCACAATTGTTAGCTAAGTATGGTTTGGATACGCCTGATGTGATTGCAGCAGTTGAGAGAGTGCTTGCTAGAAAATAGATAGTAACTAGTAGTTAGTAGATATTAAAACACCCTTGAAGCAATTGTTTCAAGGGTGTTTTTGTTGATGGAGGAGCGTAAAATATTGTTATTGTCAAATAATTCAATTCTCTAATCTTCTACTTCACAAACACACCTA
Organism: Chitinophagaceae bacterium; assembly: GCA_947452925.1. GTDB lineage: Bacteria > Bacteroidota > Bacteroidia > Chitinophagales > Chitinophagaceae > Parasediminibacterium. The sequence goes on from CANGFK010000004.1 coordinate 29,030, forward strand.
AAAGTCAGCCAATTACAAGCATCTTGATATGAAGTAGTGAAGTTTATATTTTTCCAAGAAGTAGAATCTTTCCAATTTCTTCCTTTAGCAACATTTTTATCAGCTACTATTTCAGATAAATCATTCAAAATAAAGTTTTTAGAGACATAATTATGTTTACTTAGATCCGAGTCACTAAAACTCTGAGTAACCGCTCCTTGACCACTAAATGATATATTTTCATTGAAAGAAAACTTAATTGGCAAATGTGTTACCGCATACTCCCATTCTTCCTTAGTGGGCAGTCTATATTTTATTTTTTTATGGCAAGGCGCTCTTTCAGACATTTTTTTGTTTGAGGCATAATTCAACAATACCATATCTGTTCGCCATTTGCAAAAAGCTTCTGCAACTTGATAAGAAATGTTTTTAACGGGATAATAATTATATCTAGGATCTGTGAGGTATTTAATAAATGGAGGATAACAAGTATCTAATTGAATTGTGTGCAAAGCAATTTTAAATTTCGAGCTATCCGGATTAGGGGTAAAAGCAAAATTCTTTTCATACGAAATTCTATCAAATCCAAAATAGGGCAAAGAATTAACAAGATTATCGAATTCAGAGAAGTTGTATTTAATTTTCTTTTTCATAAAATATTCATATTCTCTATAATGAACATTACAAACAGGCATGACATCAATGTACAAATTGTCTTTTAGCCATATAGTTCCCGGAGGATTCTCTTTCTTAACGCTCTCCTTTCGTTGTGCAGTGCAAGAAAAGTGCAGTCCCAAAATAAACAATAAGACGGCGTAGCAGCCTTTACTTGTTTTTATTTTATTGATAATCATATACTTAATTCGATTTTACATTTTGGTTCATCCCTTAATGATAACTCAAATATAAAGACAGTTTGGGGGATATTGACTACATCGTCCCCTAAACTGCTAATAAAAACAGCCAATATATATATGTATATGGTCAATATATTCATATATATATCCAATATAGAGTAGTATATGGCGAGTATATACATGTATATGGACGATATATTCATATATATATTCAATATAGAGTAGTATATGGTGGGTATATACATGTATATGGTCAATATATTCATGTATATATCGTCCATATTCATGAATATTATGGCCCCCCACCGACTGAAACCTTCCTCCTAGAAACTAATTGGAATTGCTAGTTGCAATAAGACTACTTTCAAGGGATTATTTTCATTTATTAAATTTAAAACAATGGCCGCAAGAGGAGCTAGTAAAGTGAAGAATTTCTCTAACCCTATTGTAAGAGCAGCGAATTAGACTCCTATCCCTTAATGGGAGAATAAAAGCAAAATGCAAATAATACAATCCATACAAAACAGAATATACACCATTCGTGGCGAAAGGGTCATGCTAGATTTTGATTTAGCAGCCCTTTATGAAGTGGAAACAAGGATATTGAACCAAGCTGTGAAGCGAAACCTAAAAAGGTTTCCCGATGATTTTATGTTCAGGCTCAGTGCTGGCGAATGGCAAAATATGCAGTCACAAATTGTGACCGGATCACCTATGTCATCACAATTTGTGATGACAGAAATGGACAACAACCCAACATCACAATCTGTGATGTTGACATTACCCAAAAATCGTACAGGCAAGTATTTGCCTTATGCTTTTACTGAACAGGGCGTGGCAATGCTTAGTGGTATATTGAACAGCGATAAAGCAATAAATACCAATATTGCTATTATGCGCGCATTTATAGAAGTGCTAAAAGTGTTGTTGCAACAAACAGATATCCGCGAACAGTTACGGGAAATTAAAGAGAGAATGGGTGAACACGATACCCAACTTAACCAAATTTATGATGCAATGGAAAACCTCCTAGATGAAAAAGCAGCTCAAAGAAAGTGGGATGATAGACAACGAATCGGGTTTAAGCAATAGGATTGGAGTTTCTACGCCAGTCCCAATTTTTCTACAGCGGCAATGGCTGCGGCCTGGCTAGCGTCTTTTTTATTGAAGCCTTTTCCTTCGGAGAGGGTCTCACCATCCAAAACGGTTTTTATTACAAAGATTCTTCTGGTTCCTTCTAGTCTTTCCTCGTGCAAATCGAACGTGAGTACTTTGTTGTTTTTGCTGGCCCAACCAATCAATTTATTTTTCAGATTGATGTCTATCAGTTCCAGATCATCTACAAACATGTGCGGAATGATGATTTGTTTGAGTACCCAGTTTTGAGTTTTTTTATAACCTTTATCAATGTAGACGGCACCCACAATGGCTTCGAGGGTATTGCCAAAGATGTGGCTATTTTTGAGGGCATTATCTAGTTTATTGAATAATGCAATCTTTTTGATGCCCATCTTCACAGCAATATCATTCAATTGCAGGCGGTTTACCATCTTACTACGCATCTCAGTAAGAAAACCTTCGCCTTTGTATGGATAACGTTTAAAAAGATAATCGGCTACAATAGCGCTCAAAATGGCATCTCCCAAATATTCCAACCTTTCGTTGTTTTCTTCGGGAGATTCCTTTACACTTCTGTGACTGAGTGCTGCCTTGTAGATAACAATATTATCGGGCTTAATGCCCAATATATTTACTATGCTTTTCTTAAAGGATTTTGCATCAGCATTTTTGTTACCAAAGAAGCGCTCTATTACTTGCACAATGTTTTATTAGGGTATATATTTTTTCACAATCACACAAGCATTGTGACCACCAAAACCAAACGTATTGCTCAATGCAGCATTTACTGTTCTTGTTTGTGCTTTATTGAAGGTAAAATTCAATTTGGGATCTAATGCCGGATCATCTGTGAAGTGATTGATGGTTGGCGGAATAATATTGTGAATAACACTTTGTATACAAGCAATCGCTTCAATAACACCTGCAGCACCCAAACAGTGACCAGTCATAGATTTTGTACTACTTATATTGAGGTTGTAGGCATGTTCACCAAACACTTGAGTAATTGCTTTTGCTTCTGCTACGTCACCAATTGGAGTAGAAGTTCCGTGTGTATTGATGTAATCAATATCTTCCGGCTTCATTCCCGCATCAGCCAATGCTGCAAACATTACATTTTTTGCTCCCAATCCTTCTGGATGAGGGGCAGTAAGATGATAAGCATCAGCAGTAGCACCGCCACCAGCTATTTCGCAATATATTTTTGCACCACGTTTAAGAGCGTGTTCATATTCTTCCAATACCAAAACACCTGCAGCTTCACCCATTACAAATCCATCACGGTCTTTGTCATAAGGACGACTAGCTGTTTTAGGATCATCATTGCGCTCGCTCATTGCTTTCATCGCATTGAAACCACCCACACCAGCTTCGCTGATTACTGCTTCAGAACCACCAGTTAATACAACATCAGCTTTTCCTAAACGAATAGTATCGAATGCAGAGATAATTGCGTTTGTACTACTAGCACAAGCACTCACTACTGCATAGTTTGGTCCACGGAAACCATGTTTCATAGATATTTGCCCTGCGGCGATATCCAATATCATTTTTGGGATGAAGAAAGGATTGAAACGAGGTGTTCCATCTCCTTTTGCAAAATTGGTTACTTCTTCCTGAAAGGTAATCAAGCCACCAATACCACTTGCGAATATGACACCAACGCGGTCAACATCAACATTTTCGTGGGTTATATTAGAATCAGCAACAGCCATGTCGCTAGCCACCAATGCAATTTGTGCAAAGCGATCTAGTTTTCTTGCTTCTTTTACATTCATGTGCTGAGTAGGATCGAAACCCTTTATCTCGCAAGCAAATCGTGTTTTAAATTTGGAAGCATCAAAGTTTGTGGTCATCTCTGCGCCCGAAACTCCATTTATCAGACCATTCCAATATTCATCTAAATTATTGCCCAATGGGGTCAATGCCCCCATTCCCGTTACAACAACGCGTTTCATTTCCATACGGCTAAAACCCTTTTAAGTGAAAATCCGCCGTTATGATGGCTAAAGCCTCAAAACTGGCGGATTATAATATTGCTTCAGTAATAAAGATTATTACTTAGCGTTTTCTTCCAAGTAAGTAACCGCCTGACCAACAGTTGTGATGGTTTCTGCTTGCTCATCTGGAATTGAAATGTTGAATTCTTTTTCAAACTCCATGATTAATTCAACGGTATCTAAAGAATCTGCACCAAGATCATTAGTGAAAGACGCTTCATTTGTTACCTCAGCTTCGTCTACACCTAATTTGTCTACGATGATTTTCTTTACTTTAGTTGCGATGTCTGACATTGTAGTAATTTTTTTAGTTACGGCAGCAAAAATATACTTTTTGGTAAAACTGCAACGTTTTAAATAAATTTTGTTTGAGATTACAGCTAGTTTATTGTTAAGTTTATTAAAATACGCTGTTTTTACGTTGTAAATAAGTGCTTGAACAACTAAATTTTATTAAAAATTGTTTCAAATGATTTTAAAAAATATCGATTTTGACACCGTTGAATACAAAAAAATGGTGCATTTGAGAACAATTATTCTGAGAAAGCCTCTCGGATTAACCCTCACACAGATGGAGTTGGAGTTGGATAAAGAAGATTTTTTGATGGGATGCTTTGATGATTCTTGTTCGGAATTACTAGCTTGTTGTGTTCTTACAAAAATTGATGAGGATATTATAAAACTCCGACAGATGGCTGTTGCAGAAAAATATCAGGGAAAAGGAATTGGTAAAGAGTTAATCTTATTTGCCGAAAAATTTGCAAAAAAGAAAGGCTTCAAACAAATGGTGATGAATGCCAGAAAAGTGGCAATAGGATTTTATCAAAAGCTGGGATATACGCTGATAGGAAATGAATTTGTGGAAGTAAATATCCCTCATTATAAAATGGAAAAATATTTATAGATGAAATAAGGCCGGTTTTTGTAACCACAAACAGTTGATTAAAGCCATGCAATGGATAATGTTCTATTTCAAATAATTTTTTTTGAGTGCAATTACCTTTATTTTGTGGCTTAATCAATATATGTCTTTAAATGGATTACAGTAAGTTAGTAGCAATAACAGGGGTTCCTGGTTTATTTGAATTGGCAGGAAATAAGGGAGATGGTATACTTTTAAAAAGTCTAGAAGATGGTTCTATAAAATTTATTTCATCAAGAAAAGGAGGCTTTTCTCAATTAGAAGCCATCGAAATATTTACTATCAGAGAAAATGTAAATCTTTCAGAAATATTTGTTGCAATGAGAGATAGTAAGGAGGAGTTGCCTTCTGATAAAGATCCAAAAGCAATTAAAAGTTACTTCGAAAAAGTTTATCCCGATTTGGATTTCGATAGGGTTTACGGTAGCGATATGAAAAAAATGGTAAAATGGTTTGCAATTTTGAAAGCAAAAGACATTACCATAAAGGTATACAACGACGAATCTGAAGGGGAAGAGCCTACGGAAGACGCATCTAAATAATTATACCCTTTTTATATTATTTAAAAAGCCGCATAGAACCCTATGTGGCTTTTTTAGTGGCTGTATATTCCACCTAATAAAATTGAATAATTTTTTTAGGCATAAAAATGGGGGTTAGGTTTCTAATCTTTTTTATAACAGATAATGTAATACTTATGTCGAAAACAATACTGATAATTGACGATGAAGAAAAATTGCGTAACCTCTTGGCACGCATTATAAGAGCTGAAGGATTTGAAGTGTTGGAGGCTGGAACACTGAAGGAAGGTTCTAAAATATTAGCATCCAAACCTGTTGATGTGTTGCTGTGCGATGTTAAATTGCCAGACGGAAACGGCGTTGACTATGTTTTAAACACCAGAAACCTTCACCCCTCAATAGAAGTTATACTACTTACTGCTTATGGAAATGTAGCCGATGGAGTGCAAGCTATGAAGAATGGCGCGTTTGATTACATCATAAAAGGAGACGATAACGATAAAATTATTCCGCTGCTAAATAAGGCATTTGAAAAAGTAAGTCTTCAAAAAAGAATAGAACAGCTTGAGGAACAGGTAGGACAGAAATACAATTTTGATAGTATTTTGGGTAGTTCTACTCTTATTCAAGAATCAATCAGTTTAGCCAAAAGAGTGGCGCCAACAGAGGCAACCGTTTTATTATTAGGAGATACAGGAACAGGAAAAGAGGTTTTTGCACAAGCAATTCATACTAGTAGTACACGTGCAGGTAAGCCTTTTATGGCTTTAAACTGTAGTGCCTTTGGCAAGGAATTGCTGGAAAGCGAAATATTTGGTCATAAAGCTGGCGCATTTACTGGCGCATTGAAAGACAAAAAGGGATTGATAGAAGAAGCGAGTACAGGAACCTTGTTTTTAGACGAAATAGGTGAGATGCATATTGAATTGCAAAGTAAATTGCTCCGGGTTCTGGAAACAAGTGAGTTTATAAAAGTAGGAGATACCAAGCCTACCAAAGTAAATGTGCGCATTATTGCAGCCACAAACAGGGATTTGCAAAAAGAAGTGCAAGATGGAAAGTTTAGAGAAGATTTGTTCTATCGATTGAATGTGTTTACCATTTTTCTTCCGAGCCTAAAGGATAGAAAGAAGGATATACCGATTCTCGCCAATCATTTTCTGCTTATATTCTCTACAAAAATCAATCGTAAAGTGACCAAAATGAGTGATGCTTTCTTAGCAACACTTAGCAAACACGATTGGAAAGGAAACATACGGGAACTGAAAAATGTGATGGAAAGGGCCGTTATTTTATGTGATGAGCAAGAACTTTCTGTGCAAAACCTACCCTTGGATATGCAATTGGCTTCTGATGAAAACAGCAATAAACAACTATCTGCCTTCGAATTGGCAAGTGTAGAGAAACTCCATATTCAGCGAGTATTAAACCATTGCAAAGGCAATAAAACCGAAACCGCCAAGCTGTTGAATATTGGACTCACTACCCTCTATAGAAAGATTGAAGAATACAAAATCGGGTAGTTAAATAAGCCCCCTACCTCTATTGGTAATCCATTAATTGTTATCAGGAAAATATTTCCCGCGTACAGGCATAAGTTTTTTGTAATCGGGAAATGAATTCCCTCATTCGGGAATTCATTTCTTTTTATCGGGAATTGTTTTCCGGTATGCGGGAATATTTATTTTGTTATCGGGAATAAATTTCCCGGAAGACTGAAACCTCAAATTCATATACCATTATGAAAACCATTCAACCAAAATGGAGGGATAAAAACAAAGCCAAAACAAATGCAAGAAAAAACTTTCGTCCGCTGAAATACAATGCCCGGTTGAATTATACAATATCCTTTCTTTTCATAAAACCCTTGCGGCACTTCCTTTGGCTATAGTTCGTGAATTAAATATGCAAACAATGAAACTTAATAAAACAACCATCATGGACTTTGTGGTAATAGTTTTTGTATGGGCTATTTCTATATCAGCACTCTCACTTGTGGTTATGCGCATCGAAATTTTACTCACTAAATAAAATATACAGTGATGCTTACAATCATTTTGTTTTTACATCATTTCAAGGAGATAAAATCTAGTAATTAGAGGGGTTAGCCGCTGCCTAGTAGTCATCAAACAACTTGGTACGAATGGTGGCGGCTTTTTTAGATTTTAAGATTAACTGTAAATATTTTTTCAAACAATAAAAAAACAATTATGCTAACACTCATTTTAGTTATTGCAGGGCTGATAGGCTTTGTTCTCTTTTTTAAAACAATTGATGTTTTCGACAAAATTTAAAACAATCACCACTTAAAATTTAAAGATATGTTTCTATTACTATTTATTCTTTCTATCGTGGCATTCGGCTACCTCTTGTATGTTTTAATTAAACCCGAAAATTTTTAACCTCAAAACAAATAATATGAATTCAGAATTACTAGGCGTTATCGCTACGTTTTTATTAACCGTGTTGCTTGCTTATCCACTGGGCAGGTACATGGCAAAAGTGTACAGTGGAGACAGAACCATATTGGATTTTATGAAACCAGTTGAACGGTTAATTTACCGTATTTCTGGCGTAAATCCTTCTGAAGGTATGGATTGGAAACAATTTTTGAAGGCTATGCTAACCATCAATTTGTTATGGTTTGTATATGCCTTTTTTATGTTTCTATTTCAGAGTCATTTGCCATTAAATCCGGATGGCAACCCAGATATGACACCAGACTTAAGTTTTAATTCCGCCATTAGTTTCATAACCAATACCAACTGGCAGAATTATTCGGGAGAAACGGGCGTTACTTATTTAACCCAGCTTTTTGTTATTACCTTCTTACAGTTTCTAAGCGCCGCTACAGGGATAGCTTGCTTGGTGGCAATGTTTAACGGGTTTAAAGAAAAGACTACCAATAACCTTGGTAACTTCTGGCAAATATTAACCGTAACAGTTACTAGGATATTATTGCCAATAAGTATTGTAATTGCTGTTTTACTTGCTTTTAATGGAACTCCGGCAAGCTATGACGGCAAAGACTCCTTCATAAGTTTACAAGGAGATACTGTACAGGTTTCTCGTGGTCCTGCCGCTGGAATGGTTGCCATAAAACATCTAGGAACAAATGGAGGTGGTTGGTATAATGCCAATTCTGCCCATCCATTGGAAAATCCAAATTACTTCACCAACATGATGGAAGTGATTGCACAGGTTTTAATCCCTATGTCCTTGCTTTTTGCAATGGGATTTTATATCAAGCGTAGAAAATTTTCTACTGTAATATTTGGTATAATGACCCTAGGAATGCTCTGTCTGGTAATTCCGACTATTATAACTGAAGTCCACGGCAATCCCGAAATTGCAAGAATGGGTATATCCCAATCAACAGGTGCAATGGAAGGAAAGGAAGTGAGGTTTGGCCCAGCCGCTTCGGGTTACTGGAGTATTGTAACCACTATTATTTCTACTGGATCTGTAAACTCCATGCATGATAGTTCTATGGCATTGTCTGGATTAATGCAATTGTTGGGAATGTTGGTAAATGGATTTTATGGGGGTTGTGGTGTAGGTATGCTAAATTATTTTATCTACATAATCATAGCTGTATTCATATCAGGATTGATGGTAGGAAGAACGCCAGAATTTATGGGGCATAAAGTAGAAGCAAGAGAGGTAAAGATTGCAGCATTAGTTACCTTGTTATCTGCATTTATCATCAAGGGTGGTTTGGCAATAGCTTGTTATACTTTGTTGCATTATTCCAATGCAGACTGGGCATTCAAACCTTCTGGATGGTTGAACAATTCAGGCTTCCATGGTTTTTCTGAAATGATGTATGCCGTTACTTCTGCTAATGCCAACAATGGTAGTGCTTTTGCAGGATTGACTGGTAATAACATTTTTTGGAATGTTTTGCTAGGAACTGCAATACTTCTGGGTAGATACCTACCTATTATCGGACCTATCGCAATCATAGGATTGATGGCCAAGAAAAAATATGTTCCAGATTCTGCCGGTACTTTAAAAATAGATTCTGTCACATTTGGTGCTATGACATTTGGGGTAATACTCATCCTTACTGCATTATCCTATTTCCCTCCTTTGGTTTTGGGGCCCATTGCTGAATATTTAAGTATGCACCATTAATTTTTTCAAGACGAGAAATACAGATTATAATAAATACAATTAAAATAAAAAATTATGTCAACGGAAAAATCAAATAAGTTGTTCGAGCCTGCCCTTGTAAAAGAGGCGTTGAAACAATCGTTTATTAAATTGAATCCAAAGATTATGCTCCGTAACCCTGTAATGTTTACAGTGGAAATAGGAACAGCAGTAATGCTTGGCGTATGTATCTGGATTGCAACAGGAGAAAAGGCTCAGGGTAGTTTTGCCTACAATTTCTCAATCTTCTTAGTATTATTCCTCACTGTGTTGTTCGCAAATTTTGCTGAAGCAATTGCCGAAGCAAGAGGAAAGGCACAAGCAGATAGTTTGAGAAAGACTAGAGAAGAAACCCCAGCCAAAAAATTGGTAAATGGCAAAATAGAAATGGTTAGTAGTGCCATTCTTAGAAAAGGGGATGTATTTATCTGTGAATCTGGGGATATGATTCCAATGGATGGCGAAATAGTAGAGGGTATCGCAACCATTGACGAAAGCGCTATCACTGGTGAATCTGCTCCTGTAATCAGGGAATCGGGTGGGGACAAAAGTTCTGTAACAGGTGGCACAAAAGTATTATCTGATAGAATTAAAGTTAAAGTGACCACCGAACCAGGTGAAAGCTTTTTGGATAAAATGATTGCTTTGGTAGAAGGTGCTAGTCGTCAGAAGACGCCAAATGAAATAGCCTTGACTATCTTATTAGCAAGCTTCACTTTAATCTTTCTGATTGTTTGTGTAACCTTAAAACCATTTGCAGATTATGCCAATACGCCAATAACCGTATCGGCATTGGTTTCCTTATATGTTTGTTTGATACCCACAACAATTGGCGGATTATTAAGTGCCATTGGTATTGCGGGTATGGATAGGGCATTGAGGGCTAACGTAATTACCAAGAGTGGTAAGGCGGTAGAAACTGCTGGCGACTTAGATACATTGTTACTCGACAAAACAGGTACAATCACCATTGGTAATAGAAAAGCAACCAACTTCTGGCCAGCTAACGGTGTTGATCCAAAGGCTTTTATAGATGCCTGCGTTCTTTCTTCTTTGGCTGATGAAACGCCTGAAGGAAAGTCAATCATAGAATTGGCAAACATTAGCAAGGATTCTTTCAAGATAGATGGAGCGGTATTTATTGAGTTCACTGCCGAAACCAGATGTAGCGGTATTGATTTGATAACTGGTCTGCGTATTAGAAAAGGAGCTTCTGATTCTATAAGAAGGATTGCTGAAAAAGCTGGTAACTCCTTCCCAGAAGAAACAGTTGAGCAAGTGAGAAAGATTTCTTCTAATGGTGGAACGCCGCTAGTTGTTTCTCAAAACGAACAGATATTGGGGGTCGTCGAATTACAAGACATTATTAAACCAGGCATTCAGGAAAGGTTTGAACGTCTTCGTAAGATGGGTGTAAAAACAGTAATGGTTACGGGCGATAATCCTTTGACGGCTAAGTTCATTGCAGAAAAAGCAGGAGTGGATGATTTTATTGCCGAAGCTAAACCAGAAGATAAAATGAATTACATCAAACTAGAACAACAA
>CANGFK010000005.1 GCA_947452925.1 Chitinophagaceae bacterium
GGGAGGTGGTATCAACTTCGGTAAGCAACTTACCTGGCCAGATGATTATTTTTCAGCTTCTTTGGGCTTGAATTTCTCTCGTTATAAATTGAGTAACTATTATATAGACCGCGTCAATTTGCCAGGTTATGATAATGGTGATTCATACAACCTAAACTTTAAGGCAGCAATAGAACGTAATTCTATTGACAATCCACAGTTTCCAAGAAGTGGATCTAATCTTTTATTGAGTTTGGCTTTAACACCACCATATTCATCTATCTGGAAGGGAACAGCCAATCAGTCTAATCCTTATCAGTGGATTGAATATTACAAATGGCGTTTTAATGGTGAATGGTATGTTCCATTGAGTAAGCCAACAGGTGCAGAAAGAAATCAGATGTTTGTATTGAAAGCTGCTGCTAAGTATGGTTTCTTGGGAAGATATAATAGCTCATTGAAAATATCTCCATTCGAACGTTTCCAAGTTGGGGATGCAGGTTTGGCTAATCAGTCTGCATTGTTAGGCTATGAAATTATTTCTCAGAGAGGTTATCCAGTTTATCAAAACTCTAACCCATCGATAAATCCAGAACAATCTGGTGCGTCTGAATATTTTACCATCTTCAATAAATATAGCCTTGAAGTGAGGTATCCATTAAGTTTAAGTGCAAGTAGCACTATCTACGCCTTAACCTTTTTTGAAGCTGCCAATGGTTGGTATTCAGTACAAGATTACAATCCGTTTCAATTGCGTAGGTCTGTGGGTGTAGGTATGCGTTTCTTCCTTCCGATGTTTGGTTTATTAGGCTTTGATTACGGTATTGGACTAGATAGAATTACACCAGGGGGCAGCCTGAAAGATGCGGCTAGATTCACCTTTATGTTAGGCTACGAACCAGAATAGTTTGTGGGATTTCGTTAATTTGAATAAAATTCTCTGTTATGAATAAGTTTCTAACCTTAATAATCGCACTCATTCTTCTAACCATAGAAGTCTCTGCGCAGAGATATGCCATCATCGATACAAAATATATTCTCAGCAACATGCCAGAATATAAAATACTTGATAAGCGCATTCAGAACATCAGTGAAGGCTGGCAAAAAGATATAGATGCCAGGCAAGCTGTTTTAGACAGGATGTATAAAGATTATGATGCAGAGCAATACATGTTGACGGATGAATTGAAGAAGTCTAGGCAGTTGGAGATAACAAATAAAGAAAAAGAGATTCGCGAGTTGCAGAAAAAAAGGTTTGGTTATCAGGGAGATCTTTTTAGAGAAAGAGAAAATTTGGTGAAGCCAATTCAAGATAAGGTTTACAATGCTATTTCAAAATTGGCAGTTGCAAGAAGCTATGACTTCATTCTCGACAAAAGTGAAGGCATTACCGTTATATTTGCCGACCCGAAATTGGATAAGAGTGACGATGTACTTAGAGAACTGGGTATTAAAGTCACTAATTAAATTCAATCGTTTATACAATTAATAAATAACAACAAAAAAACAAGTAAATGAAAAAATGTCTAACAGGTTTTGTGGTGTTGGCAGCAGGATTAATCTTGACTTCAAAAGTTAATGCCCAAAGTTCTCCAATAAAAATTGGAACTTTCGATGAACAAAGTGTATTGGGGCTAATGCCAGGAATTCAAAAAGTAGATACCTTACTTCAAAGATATGTGAGCGACTCTCTAAAGCCAGAATATGACTACGAAATGAGTGAATTGATGCGCTTGGACAGTTCTTACAAAAAAGATTCTGCTACTATGCAAGCTAGTACTCGTGGTATTGTTCAAAAAGAAATTAATCAGCACAAATACAAGATTGTGAACTGGCAGCAATATCAAAATCAAATGGTTCAACAAAAGGAAGAGGAATTGTTGTATCCATACAAGCAGAAAGTTTATGCTTCTTTAGAGAAAATTATTAAAGAGCAGAAATATACGCACGTTTTCAAGGGTGAACAACTATTAGTTGCACCACCTTCTGACAACTTGGTTATCAAAGTAGCATTGGATTTGAAATTGAAATTCCCTAAAGATGTGGAAGAGCAATTGAGAGCTCAAGGTTTGTTAGATAGCAGCCCATCTCCAGCTACCGCCCCTAAGCCTAAGCCAAAACCAGCAACTGCTCCTAAACCGTAATATAATTTTAAAACAACGGATATAAAAAATGCCTTCAACTAATTAAGTTGAAGGCATTTTTTATATCCGTTGTTTTATTAAAACTCACAATTCTTAGGCGTCCTTGCAAAAGCAATTACATCTCTGATATTGCTCATACCTGTAACAAATTGTACCATACGCTCGAAGCCCAGACCAAAACCTGCGTGCGGAACAGATCCGAAGCGACGCGTATCCAAATACCAGCTCATCTCTTCTAGAGGGATATGCATCTCGGTCATTCTTTTTTCTAGTCTATCCAAACGTTCTTCTCTTTGGCTTCCACCAACGATCTCTCCTATACCTGGAGCCAGAATATCCATTGCAGCAACAGTTTGTCTTCCTTCTTCGCAGTTATCATTTAAGCGCATGTAAAATGCCTTTATTGCTGCAGGATAACCCGTCACAATTACTGGTTTCTTAAAATGCTTTTCTACCAGATAACGCTCATGTTCGCTTTGCATATCTATTCCCCAGCCCACTTCATACTTAAATTTCTTCTTTTTATAAGCAGGGCTATCCAATAATATCTGTATGGCTTCGGTATAAGTGATGCGTTCAAATTGATTGTCCACCACCATTTTAAGTTTCTCTATCAGTCCAAACTCGTTTCTTTCTGCCAAAGGCTTAGCTTTTTCTTCTTCTGCAAGGCGAGCATCCAAAAACTCGAGGTCTTCCATATTATGCTTCATGGCATAGCGAATAAGATATTGAATGAACTCCTCAGCTAGATTCATGTTGTCTTCAATATCATTGAAAGCCATCTCTGGTTCTATCATCCAGAACTCTGCCAAGTGACGAGTTGTGTTAGAATTCTCCGCTCTGAATGTTGGCCCGAAAGTATAGATCTCACTGAAAGCCATCGCACCCAATTCGCCTTCCAACTGACCACTTACTGTAAGATTGGTACTCTTTCCAAAGAAATCTTCACCAAAATCAATAGAGCCATCTTCACTACGTGGAGGATTATCTAGCGGTAAAGTTGTTACCCTAAACATTTCACCGGCACCTTCTGCATCACTAGAGGTGATGATGGGTGTATTCAAATAGACGAACCCTTTTTCATTAAAAAATTGATGAACTGCAAAAGCCAATGAATGTCTTAAACGGAAAACAGAACCAAAGGTGTTGGTACGAAAACGTAAATGAGCCTTCTCTCTTAAGAATTCTAAACTGTGTTTCTTTGGCTGAAGTGGATATTTCTCAGCATCACTGTCACCCAATACTTCAAGTGTCTTTGCTTTCACTTCTACTTTTTGTCCTTTTCCCAAGCTAGCAACTACTTCTCCAGTTACTTTTATAGACGCACCAGTAGTCAACCTTTTCAAGGTAGCGTCATCCAATAAACCCAATTCTACCACCACTTGCAGGTTATTATTGGTACTTCCATCATTCAATGCAATAAACTGATTGTTACGAAATGTACGTATCCATCCCATTACTGTCACCTCTTGTCCTGTTTGCTCACTAGCAAGCAATTGCTTAATCTTTACCCTTGTGTTGAACATTATTATTTTTTTAGAAGCGGCAAATATAAGCATGAGGATTAAGCAAGATATTAGTTAGTAGATATTAGATATCACGAGGCTTCATAATTAATAACTAATATCTCATATCTACTATCTAAATTGCACCTATTAATTGATCATGATGATTTTACGAAACGCAGAAGAGAAGGATTTGCCTACCATTTTAGAAATAATGAATGAGGCAATATTGAATACTACCGCCATTTACGACTATAAAAGTCGCAATAAGGAGTATGTGGAAGCTTGGTTTGCTAAAAAGCAAGTAGATAATTTTCCAGTAATTGTCTGTGAGATGGATGGAAAAGCGGTCGGCTATGGTTCATTTGGTACATTCAGGGCATGGGAAGCATACAAATTCAGTGTAGAGCATTCCATTTATGTACACAAAGACTATCGGGGAAAGGGTATTGGAAAAAAGTTATTACAAGCCTTGATAAATGCTGCACGAGAAGGTGGATACCATACTATGATTGCAGGAATAGATGCTTCAAACCAAAAGAGTTGTGATTTTCACGCCCAGTTTGGCTTTAAAGAAGCCGGGCGAATAATAGATGCAGGATATAAGTTTGACAAATGGCTGGATCTTGTTTTTATGCAGTTAATATTAACTTAAATAACCCTTTTTTAGCGCACATTAAAATTAGCTCATCTGCTTTTTATTGCTCCTTCATTATCTCCTTTTCTTTCTTCCACCATTTCAATCCAATGTAAGCCATTATGGACAATGGCATAAACATCAGATAAAGTATCCCCGTATTTAAGGAATGTGCTGGCCCTTCACCTAACTGAGAAGCAGTTTTTGTGCAGATACTGCATTGTGCAAAGCTATTTTGCACGATAGATAAGAACGTTACTAAAGCTATGAGGAGCGATTTTATTTTATTCATTTCAAAAACTTGAGGGACAAAGATAGAATACAACTGATTAATGAAAAAGATTAACCATTAGCTGTTTTTTACATAAAAATCAACCATGGTTGTATATACTTTCTGTTTCAATGCCTCAATAGTCATGTCTTCTGGTTTTATGGGCGGCAAAAAATGCATTTCTAATTTCGTAGGTAATAGAAAAAGTGTCTCATGAATTGGGCATGCCTTCTTTGTACCCAAGATAACACAAGGGATAATGGGTGTTTTTGTATCTCTCGACAATTTAAATGCGCCATCTTGAAACTTTGTCATTGGCGACTCGGTTTTATTTCGCGTTCCCTCAGGGAAAATGCACATGTGAAAACCTTTATTCAACGATGCCTTCATCAGATCGAAACTTTTCTTTCTACTTGCAACACTATCCCGATTTACTAACACCGAACCTCTTGCATAAAACCATCCAAAAATGGGGACTTTCGTAAAAGTATCTTTTGCAATTGTCTGATTGGGTCCAGGAACAAACGGACACAATAATGGAACATCCAACATGGCATTGTGGTTGGCGGTGACAATGTAGGTATTCCCCTTTTTAAAATGTTCTTTGCCGTATACCTTCAAAGGAGAGAGTATAAGGTAAAGCCAAGTTGCATTCCACGCTTTAGAAACTAGTATAAACCACCACATTCCTTTGGGGTCTTTTACTAATTTAGTAGCCATTGATGGAATAAAGATGATCAGAAATGTTATTACAAATGTGAGTACGCCCCATATTGCCCAAATACGCGCAAAAATGGCAGTTAGTAAGTTGTATTTCTCTCTTTTTGGGATACTAATTGCTTCGCTCATAATGTTATCAGTTTTATCTAAAAAATTGCTACTGAAGCACAGAAAAAGAATGAAAAAGGATAATAAAGCATGTCACAAGTTCTATTTTCCCATTATTTTCCTTTTCTGTTTTCTCAGTGCCTCTGTGGCATGTTATATCATCCAATCTATCACTTCCAAACCCTGTTTTGCCAACAGTGCATTTGTCCTGCTAAAGTGTTTACACCCAAAGAAACCATTGTAGGCACTCAATGGCGATGGATGTGCTGCTTTTAGAACATGGTGCTTTGTTTCGTCAATCAGCACTTGCTTCTCTTGTGCAAATTTGCCCCAAAGTAAAAATATTACGCCCTCTTTTTCAGTAGAAATTTTTTTAATCACTGCATTGGTAAAGTCCATCCAACCAATTTTTGCATGGCTTGCAGGCTCATTTGCCCTTACAGTAAGCACTGCATTCAACAAAAGAACCCCTTGCTCAGCCCATTTGGTCAGGTTTCCCGAAGTGGGTATGGGCATACCTATATCTGTGTTCAATTCTTTATAAATGTTTACCAAAGAAGGGGGTGGAGGAACACCGTCGGGTACACTAAAGCTTAATCCCATTGCCTGACCAGGATTATGATATGGATCCTGACCCAGTATTACTACTTTAACCTTATCAAAGGGTGTTTTGTCGAAGGCATTAAAAATTAATCCTCCAGGTGGATAGATAGTTGTTTTGGTGGCACGTTCTGTTTTGAGATGTGTAGCAACTTGCAGAAAATAGGGCTTTGCAAACTCATCTTGCAGCACCACCTTCCAGCTTTCTTCTATTTTTACATCCATAAGTAAATTTTGACAACGAAAATAACAATAATCTGACGCGAGTGAAATTTAGGCTCCTCATCAAGTCTTTTATTAAAGGTTAAACCGTAAAAAAGAGTCATAAAGTGAGGCAATTCTTTCCAAAAGTGAGGCAATTCTTTCCAAAAGTGACACGTTTTATCGATGAAACGTGTCACTTTTGGAAAGAATTGCCCTAATAATGGACTCTTTTGCCTCGATTTTGGATTGAAATGAGGCGATTTTGGAGGGGAAAAGATAAGCTAATACCTTTAAAACAAGTAAACGTCACTGCGAGGAACGAAGCAGCCTAAATCATAAAAAAGTAGATTTATTTTGCTAATGCTATAAAGGTTTGCGAGGGGTGTGGGTGTTGTATGGGGTGATGTTCTTATTTTTGGTAAAGGAAAAAACGTTAGCGACAAATGAATTTCATAAATAAAGTCTTGCAATGGTTGAAAGAGCCAGGTAATTTAGGAAAAGCCGTATTTTTAATTGCGGTGTTTCTGATAATATTTGGGATATATGGAAATATTACCCATACTAACAAAATAAGGAAAAGTCATCTTGTTTTGTGTGGAACTGTTCTGGACATGATTTCCCATAAAGGTGGTGTGGATATTAGATATTATTATTACTATGGAGGGAAGAGATATGAGTATCATGAAGGGGCTCCAGAAAAAACTTATAAAGATTATATAGAAAGAAGGATTAATAGTTTACTGATAGTAATTGAAAAAGGTAATCCTAGTAATGATGCAATTTTGAGCAAAGATGAGGATTATGAAAAGTATGCCATCAAGCCAGAAGATACTTTGAATGTGAAGTGTCCGTAATTAGAAATTCTATAAGTTTATAGCCAAAATAAATCCATCTGTTTAAACCCAATAAACCCACTTTCAAATGAATAACATTTAGGGTAATCAATATTTCAGACCTACAACGCTTCCAAGGCATTGACTAACCTTTTGGGGCAATATCTGGCTACCTAGTTTATCAATCATCGACATCTATTACCTTTACCAATCAAAGTTTGCATGAAATGAATCTAACAAAAAAACTACTCGGCATACTATTCTTCTCCCTGCATTTCTTATTTTTAAATGCACAATCAGACAAGGTATCTATTAAGTTTTCGCCATTGGCACTAATGGACGATGTGAGCATGCCTACCATACAAGGTGGATTGGAAGTGAAACTATCTAAACGGATTTACTGGTACAACGAAGTAGGCGTGAAATATAGGAGATGTGTCAATGAATTTTCGGATACCGCCTTTGTTGAATCCAGAGGTTTTAAATTGAAGACCGAAATAAGATACTATTTGCGAGGGCTGAATACGGGATTTGTCAAACAGCCTATTAATGGATTTTATGTGGCAGGTAATGCTTTTTTCATCAACGACTACCACAATACCAAGGTTGGCTATTTTGCCATGAAAGATAGTTCCACCTTCAAACAAGATGCGTTTGGAGTGCACAAAAAAATATTTGGCATCAACGTATTGGCTGGCTTTCAACAACCAATCTACAAAAACTTTCTGATAGATCTTTACTTAGGGATTGGCGTGCGATTGAGAATGGTGAATACGGTAGAAAAAGTATTTAATAAAGACACAGACTCATTGGAGCAAACGGTAGATTTCAGCGTGCTAAGCATTAGAGATTACGTAGATGCCTCTGGGGGAAACAGTGTGGTACCAAACTTCACAGGCGGCATCAGACTTTGTTACCGTTTTTAGTAATTGCACGGTGAGAGAATCAGATGCCAGCGGAGGAGCTAGCATCAAAAGAAGAGGGGATAGGGATTAAGAAAATGAGGCAATACGCCATAACTTACTACTCTTTGACTGCAGAACTATATCTTTGCCACCCACAAAAAACAGTCAATGAGCGCACACTTAAGTGAACAAGAACTAGTAAGAAGAGAGAAATTAGCTAAGCTACAAGCGGCAGGAATAGATCCATATCCTGCGGCATTGTACCCGGTTTCGCATTATTCTACTCCCGTAAAAGAGGCATACAATGAAGCGGTAAAGAAACTGGAGGAAGCAGGCGTGGCAATAGAAAACCCATTGGAAGGCTTTGCCAATGTATGCTTGGCAGGAAGAATAATGAGCATTAACGACAAGGGTAAAGTATTTTTTATTAAGATTCAGGATAGCAAAGGCATCATACAACTATACGTAAAACGTGATGACATCTGTCCTGAGGAAGACAAATCACTCTGGGATAATGTAATCAAGCACGGATTGGACCTTGGTGACTTCATTGGTATTACTGGTTACGTTTTTATTACCAAGACTGGAGAAACGTCAATTCATACGCAATCTATTACCCTACTAGCAAAGTCGTTGAAGCCTTTGCCAGTGGTGAAAAGAGATGAGGAAGGAAATGTTTTTGATGAAGTAACAGACCCTGAATTCCGTTACCGTCAGCGTTATGTAGACTTGGTTATCAATCCTGCCGTAAAAGATACGTTTGTAAAGCGTACGACATTGATGAATACTATCCGTACATTTTTGAACAATAAAGGGGCTTTGGAAGTGGATACCCCTGTATTGCAAAGTATCCCAGGTGGTGCGGCAGCAAGACCTTTTATTACGCATCACAATGCGTTGGATATTCCTTTATATCTGCGTATTGCCAATGAATTGTATTTGAAGAGACTGATTGTAGGAGGATTTGATTGGGTATATGAGTTTAGTCGCAACTTCCGCAATGAAGGGATGGATAGAACACACAATCCTGAGTTTACGGTGTTGGAATGGTATACTGCGTACAAAGATTATTTCTGGATGATGGAAATAACAGAGCAATTGTTTGAACAGATTGCTATTGCCTTGCATGGAACAACAGAAGTAACAGTAGGCGATAAAACAATCAGCTTTAAGGCGCCGTTCAAACGTGTGAGTATTCATGATGCCATTAAAGAAAATACAGGAATTGACGTAAGCGATAAAGATGAAGCGGGATTGAGAGAAGTATGTAAGCAACTGAATATTGGTGTCCCTAATAATATTGGAAAGGGTAAACTGATAGATGAAATATTTGGTGCAACCAGTGAACATACTTACATACAACCCACCTTCATTATTGATTATCCTGTAGAGATGAGTCCACTAACCAAGAAGCACCGTAGCAAAGAAGGATTAGTAGAGCGTTTTGAACTGATGGTAAATGGAAAAGAGATAGCGAATGCTTACAGTGAATTGAATGATCCGTTAGATCAACGTGCACGCTTTGAGGAACAAGTTAAACTAATGGAACGTGGAGATGATGAGGCGATGTTTATAGATAATGATTTCTTGCGTGCCCTGGAGTATGGTATGCCGCCCACAAGTGGTATTGGTATTGGGATAGACAGACTTTGTATGCTGATGACAAATAGCCCTAGTATTCAGGATGTGTTATTATTCCCACAGATGAGACCGGAAAATCTTTAATGATTAGTGATTAACGTTTAGTGATTAATAAGGGTGGCTTGTATTAATCACTAAACGTTAATCACTAATCACTATTTATGCTTTCAACTTCCTCAGATATTCGCCATAGCCACTCTTGGCATAACGGTTAGCTAAGTCCATCAATTCGTCTCTATTGATAAAGCCCATGCGGTAGGCTACCTCTTCTATACAACCAACTTTCTGGCTTTGACGCTTTTCTATCACACGCACAAACTCACTAGCATCAGCCAAAGAATCAAATGTACCCGTATCCAACCACGCAGTACCACGATTCATTACACCGACATGTAATTTATTATTAGCTAAGTAGACCTTATTTACATCTGTAATCTCATACTCACCACGTGGCGAAGGGGGAATATTCTTAGCAATCTCTACTACCTCATTATCATAAAAGTACAAGCCAGGAACAGCATAATTAGACTTAGGGGTTGTTGGCTTTTCTTCAATAGATAATGCCTTGAAATCTTCATCAAACTCAACCACACCATAACGCTCAGGATCATTTACTTCATAAGCAAAGATGGCAGCCCCCACCACATCATTAAAAGATTGAACCAATTTACTAAAACCTGCACCGTAAAAGATATTATCACCCAACACAAGCGCAACTTTATCTTTACCAATAAAGTCAGCACCAATTACAAAAGCTTGTGCCAATCCATTGGGCTTTTCTTGTACTGCATAATTAAAACTGCAACCCAAATCTTTCCCATCACCCAACAAACGTTGAAACTGTGCGGAATCTTCGGGCGTTGTAATGATGAGTACTTCTTTGATACCCGCAAGCATCAACACAGAGAGGGGATAATAAATCATTGGCTTATCATAGATAGGCATTATTTGTTTGCTGATTCCCTTAGTGATAGGATACAACCTTGTACCACTTCCTCCTGCTAAAATGATTCCTTTCATTATTGTGATTATTTGATTAGAATGATTCGATTATTAGAATCATTTAAAGTAAACGGTATCTTTTATTTGTTCAAAAGTAGGCTGATTGGCATCTTTCTCAGATAGAATTAGTTCGCTCGCATCAATCTTCCAGTCGATATTGATAGTTGTATCATTATAAATAAGGCCACCATCACTTGCTTTATTGTAGAAATTATCGCATTTATAAAAGAAAGTTGCTGTTTCACTAAGTACTAGAAACCCATGTCCAAAACCACGAGGAATAAAGAACTGTAAATGGTTATCACCTGTTAGTTCTACTGCCACATACTGACCGAATGTTGGCGATTCTTTACGCAAATCAACTGCTACATCCAATACTTTTCCTTCTAGTACGCGTACCAATTTAGCTTGGGCATGTTCTCCTTGCTGAAAATGAAGTCCACGCAATACACCACGGGTTGATTTTGATTGATTGTCCTGTACAAAATTGATATTCGTTCCTGTTAAGGAATCAAATCTTTGCTTATTAAAGCTCTCAAAGAAATACCCACGACTATCTTCAAAAACAGTATCATGGATGATAAAACAACCAGACAATTTAGTTTCTTCTACTCTCATTGAGTATGATTAAAATGATTTGAATGATACAATGATTAATGATAAACTATTATCTGTCAGAATACATGGCTGTATAATAATTTTGGTAAGCACCACTTGTTACATTGGTCAACCAAGTGGTATTTTCCAGATACCAATCAATAGTTTGGCTCAATCCTTCCTCAAAAGTAACAGATGGTTTCCAACCCAACTCTTGATTCAACTTCGTTGCATCAATGGCATAGCGACGATCATGCCCTGGACGATCTTTTACATAAGTAATCAATTGCTCACTTTCACCAGCAGTTCTCCCTAGCTTTTCATCCATCAATGTACAAAGAAGCTTCACCAGATCAATGTTCTTCCATTCATTAAATCCGCCAATATTATAGGTATCATCCACCTTCCCATTATGGAAGATTACATCAATAGCCGTAGCATGGTCTTTTACAAACAACCAATCCCGGGTATATAAACCATCACCATAAACAGGTAATGGTTTTTTTTGTATGATGTTATTAATAAATAAAGGAATCAACTTCTCAGGGAAATGAAAAGGCCCATAGTTATTAGAACAATTAGAAATGATCGTTCTGATATGATAGGTCTCTGCATAAGCCCTTACAAAATGATCGGAAGCAGCTTTACTAGCAGAATAAGGAGAATTGGGATGATAAGGTGTTGTCTCGGTAAAGAAACCTTCTGCACCCAAAGCACCATATACTTCATCTGTTGAAATATGATAAAACAAATGATTGCTGAAGTCGCCTCCCCATTTTGTCTTGGCAACATTCAATAGATTGACAGTTCCCACTATGTTGGTATACACAAAATCCAACGGACTTTCAATACTTCTATCTACATGGCTTTCTGCTGCCAGATGAATCACATCCGTAATGTTATGCTTATCAAAAACGCCTTTCAAGGCGGCAGGGTCTAGCAAGTTTACCTTCTCGAATTGATAGTTAGGCAACTGATCAATATCTTTTAGATTCTCCAGATTACCTGCATAGGTAAGTGCATCTAAGTTAACAATTTTGTAATTAGGATATTTAGTCACGAATAACCTTACCACATGACTACCTATAAACCCTGCTCCACCTGTAATCAATATATTTTTCATACTATCTTTTTATTTCTAGTTACTATTTTTCTTAAGTTGTTCAGTATACAATTGTTTCAAACTATTTATCTCATGTTGCTTGGAGAACTTACTCCTTGCAAAAACCTTAGCGGCAGTCCCCATTTCCTTTCTCAATTGCTCATCTTCAATTAATAGGAGTAATTTTTCGGCAAATGTATCCGCATCTGCCGGACTAACAAGAAACCCTGTTTTCCCATCAAGAACTGTATCTGGCACACCACCAACATTGGTAGCGACAACTGGTTTACCAACATACTGACTCTCTGCAAGTGACAAACCGGTGCCTTCATTATTGGAGGTAAGTACCACAATATCCAAAACAGAAAGGGCATCGCCTATATTGGATACCCACGACGTAAAAAGTACCGAAGCATCTGTATTGTGCAACTCATTACTACTCCAAACAATTCCTTTTTCTGAGAAAAGCTTCTGAATATCAGTTTTCAAATATCCATCCCCAATCACAAAGAAAACAACCTTCTTTGAAGTTTTTTTCAAGACTTTAGCAACTACCTCAACAAAAAGAGGAAAATTCTTCACCTTAACGAGTCTTGCAATAATACCTACCGTGATTGTATCTGTACTTAATTGATACTTAGCAGCAAAAGAATTACTTTCCTGATTTGCAGAAATCAGAAAAGCATCATCAATTCCCAATTCAATGATGGTCACTTTATTTCGTGGAGCAATTTTGTAATCATCTACCAGGTCTTTCAACTGACGGCTACTTGTGGCAATGATTACGTCGCTGATATTCGCAAGCATTTTTTCAATAAGAATGATAGCAGTAGAAAGTGTTTTGTTGAAATAGGAGTGAAAAAAGTGACCGTGGTAAGTATGTACAATTACTGGAATACGGCAAAAAAAAGCAGCTATTCTACCAAGTACACCAGGTACTGCACCATGTGTATGAACGATGGAAGGCTTGAAGGATTTTATTATTTTTATGACCGAGAAGAAAACCGAAATATTCAAAAAAGGATTGATAGAACGCCTAAGGCTTGGTATCTTTTTAAGTTTCAGATTGGCATATTTGCTCAAGAGGTAAGTAGCTTCTACCTCGTGAGATTCTTTTTCGCCATAAATGATTAAGAGTTCGAAATCATTTTGCAAAAAACCAGCCATCGATATTACATCGATGGCTGGCCCGCCTATTACCAATCTGTTTAAAAACAACAAAACCCTCGGTTTCGCTCCCTCTTTAGTTCCAGTCATTATCTTTTATATCATCGTAAACAGCTTTGATACCGTTTTCTAATGTAATCGTTGCTTTCCAACCCAAATTTGTCAACTTGGTTACATCCATTAGTTTTCTAGGTGTCCCATCGGGCTTGCTGGTGTCAAACTTAAGTTCGCCCTCATAGCCTACAACTTGTTTGACTATTTGTGCCAACTCCAATATAGAGACATCAGTTCCCCAACCAACATTCACCAATCCTTTTTCATTGTAGGTTTCCATCAAATACAAACAAGCATCTGCCAAGTCATCTACGTGCAAGAATTCACGCTTTGGTGTACCTGTTCCCCAAAGTTCTACTGCTGGAACATTGTTCTTTTTTGCAGTGATGAATTTGCGAAGTAAGGCTGGTAAAACGTGTGATTTTTCTAAATCGTAATTATCATTAGGCCCATATAAATTGGTAGGCATCGCCGAAATGAAGTTGCACCCATATTGTGCCCTATATCCATCGCACAACTCGATGCCTGCAATCTTTGCAATGGCATAAGGTTGATTGGTAGGCTCTAAGTAATCACTCAACAGATACTCTTCCTTCAAAGGCTGAGGAGCCATCTTTGGATAGATGCATGAAGAACCTAGAAACAACAACTTTGTTACTTTATTTACAAAGGCTGCATGAATGATGTTGGACTCAATCATCAGATTTTCATAAATAAACTCAGCTCTATACGTGTTGTTTGCAACAATTCCGCCTACTTTGGCAGCAGCAAGAAACACGTAATCTGGCTTTTCAGTTTCAAAAAAGCTATTTACAGCTTGTTGGTTCCGCAAATCCAGTTCTTTAGAACTGCGTGTAACAATATTTTCGAAGCCATCCTTTCGAAGCCTTCTTTCTATGGCACTGCCCACCATACCACGGTGACCAGCAATATATATTTTAGCTTGCTTCTCCATTATTCGATCTCATTTTTGTGAGCAAAGCCGTGGTCTCTCAGGTGTTTCTCTTTCTTAAATAAGTCAAGATCACTCGCCACCATTTCCTTCACCAATGCAGGCAAATCGTAGGTTGGTTTCCAACCCAGTTTCTCATTTGCTTTTGTTGGATCACCAATCAATAAGTCTACTTCTGTTGGACGATAATAGTGAGGATCTACTTTTACCACAGTCTTTCCTATCAACAAATGATGGTCGCCCTTGATAGCCGTAATATATCCTTCTTCTTGTTCTGCTTCGCCTCTGAAAGCTATTTCTATCCCTACTTCTGCAAAAGCCATCCGAACAAATTCACGGATTTCGGTAGTGATACCTGTTGCCAATACATAGTCTTCTGGTGTTTCTTGTTGCAAAATAAGGTACATACCTTCTACGTAATCTTTTGCATGTCCCCAGTCTCTTTTTGAGTTTAGGTTACCCAGATAAACAATATCCTGCATCCCCAAAGCTATTTTGGCAACAGCACGGGTAATTTTACGTGTAACAAATGTTTCTCCTCTAACCGGACTTTCGTGGTTGAAAAGAATACCATTGCAGGCGTACATTCCATAAGCCTCCCTATAGTTTACGGTAATCCAATAAGCGTACATTTTTGCTACTGCATAAGGACTTCGCGGATAGAAAGGAGTCGTTTCGCTTTGTGGAACAGCCTGAACCAATCCATACAATTCAGACGTTGATGCCTGATAGACCTTTGTTTTCTTTACTAAACCCAACAAACGTACTGCTTCCAGGATTCTCAGTGTACCAATACCATCTGCATTGGCAGTGTATTCTGGTTCTTCAAAGCTCACATGAACGTGACTCATTGCCGCCAGGTTATAGATTTCATCTGGCTGAACTTCTTGAATAATACGAATCAGATTGGTGCTGTCCGTCAAATCGCCGTGGTGCAATACCAAATGACGGTCTGGAATGTGTGGATCTTGATAGAAATGGTCTATCCTTCCTGTGTTGAAAAGTGAACTACGGCGTTTGATGCCATGAACTTCGTACCCTTTTTTAAGCAGAAGTTCGGCCAAATACGAGCCGTCCTGCCCAGTGATACCTGTGATAAGTGCTTTTTTCATTGAATGTGTTTATTGATTATTGGCTGCAAGGTTAACTTATTTATGGAATTAAATCAAATGATAATCATTCAGGATAGCTAACTTGATAGAAAAAATGGTTTCTTGGGTTGAAATAGTTTGATTTTTATGAGATGCAAAAAAAAATCCGGCAGTTGTTACTGCCGGATTTTTTTAATCTAGTTAATAATTTTAGTCCTAGAAGGACCAGCAGGACCTATTCCTGTTGCATTTTGTGCAAGTGCCAGCACCGTTACTTTGCTGCCAATAGGTAAAAAAGAAACAGTTTCTTTCGTTTTTCCTCTTGTTACAATAATAGAGTCTGTGGTGGTGCGAACATAGTTTCTACCTATAATCACCTCTCCCACAACATCCATAAAAATTATAAAAATATATGAAGTTGCATTTTTCACTTTTGCAACAGACAATTCCAAAAGTCCACCACCCGGCGTATTGGTACCTACGGCACTTGTAGCACCCGGTTTTGGCTTCTTTACTCTAGCATTAGTGGAGGCATCAAACCCCGACAACAATATTTTTGCTTCATCTCCCTTAGCCGTATAATTCACATAGGTGGCTTGTGTGTGCAACAAAGCATCCATTGCTGCTGCGGCTTTTGTATATTCCAATTTCGCGTCTGCACCATTTTTTCTGGCATTATAGGCATCTTGCAGTCTTTTGGCTGCTGTGGTCAAAACTGTGAGGGGAATGTCAGGCAATGCATAAGTTGCAATGTTTTTCCCCATTACTGTAACAATGTTGGTTGCAAGTGTAATCATTCCTAATTGCTTGTTCAACGCCCAACTGATAAGTACTACTATTATTTTTGCCATGATATGAAAATGAAGAGCTTTTTATTCTTCTATATAAAATTACTCTTTATTCTACTTTTTATCATTTATTAAAAGAACTAATTTCATTTAAAGCATCAATAGTTGTCTTTAATCACCAAAACAACCATCGTTTAACACCTTGTTAACTAAAATTAAAAAATATTTATCTTTTTTATAAAATTATTTCAAAAATAAAATAAAATATTTTAAGTAAAAGAGGAAATAAAACAACAAGAATGATACAGAATTGCTAATTTATGATTTGTCAGATTCCATTTTTCACCACTCAAAACCTCATTTTTTTAGTAGAAAACAAGTTTTGTTTTAATAAAACAAACTCCAATATGTGTTCGACAAACTTTGTTTTAATAAAACAAAGTTTGTGGTGATATAAATAATTTTTGTTTTAATAAAACAAACTCCGTTATGTGTTCAACAACTTCTGTTTAGTATTCAACAAGTTTTGTTTTATTAAAACAAACTTTGTCGAGACATAAACAAAGTTTGTTTATGTCTTTTATTTTGTTGGTAAAAAGTAAAAAATAAAGCTTTATTGTAACATTAAGCATAGACTCCTACTCCATTTATACACCTCAATAACCATTGCTGTTCAAATAACTATATTCGGGGCGAAATAAAGCAGTGCATCAGTATTATGAAAAAATTCCTACGGGTATTCTATTCGCAAATTTTCAATTCTTTCTTCCCGATACTTATTGTAGCTATATTGATTAATTTAAAAAACAAAAGCGATGTTGCCCAGATTTTCCTAATGCTCAACTTTGCCAATGTATATCTGCTGTTTTCAGATTATTCATCCAATATCAACTTCCTGAAGAATGCAATTGCGGCAGGCGGCATTCACGAAACAACTGCACCCACTATAATTAAGGATATTGAACATTATATAGGCATCAAAACGATAGTTTTCTTTCTGGGGTTTGTGGCGTGGATTACAATGTGTTGTTATATCCCTTTACTGCACCAGAATATGGTGGCGAGTATATTTTGCTATGCTTTTATTGTTGGGCACAACCTTAATTTCTATTGGGTGTATATGAGTAGTAGCAAGGAATACCTATTTATCGTCTCCAACTTTTTTGCCCGTCTGTTCCTTTTATTATTGCTGTTGCTTTTTATCAAACTCCAATTTAGCTTATCTTATCTGATGGCTTTTGTAGGTGTAGGTAATACCTTATTGGCAATCCTGTTTTTTAAAAGCTTTTGCAGACGCTACCAACTAAAAATCAACTTTAGTTTAGAAACTATCAAGGAGTCGGTAATAATCATCAAAAAAGACGCTCCGTTGGTAATGAATAGTTTTTTACTGATGAGCCCAAATACCTGTGCTACCTTCTTTATAGGCTATGTAAAAAATACCGAACTGATATTGGTTTATGGACTGGCAGAAAAAATATTCCTTGCTTTTAGGGCTATGTTGGGTGTGTTTGTAAATAGTATCTATCCTGTTTTCTGTTCTAAAGAGGGGGTGAGTAGAAGCAAGGCATTTAAAATATTTGGAGGTTTTTATGCTTGCATTGCTCTTGCTTGTGCCAGTATTTATTTCATATCCCCTTTCTTACTAAACTATTTCCACCTACCCGCAACTAGCAACCACACTTTCTATACTTGTCTATTCTATTTACTGGCTACCATTATTGCTATCAGTATAAATACACCTTTTTTCATCTGGCTTTTGTTGAAGCATCAATTAAATACAGCTTTTGCAACTGTAGTTCTTTTAATTACTTCTTTGATAATAGTAGGAGGGTTTATTTACAATACCACCTATAACAATGGGGTAATATCTGTTACACAAAGTTTATTAATTGCAGAATCGTTGGTTGTGGTAGCTTATTTTATTATTTACTTTACAATGGATAAAAAAATTACTTTTTTTAAAATTTAAACTAGTCTATCCCCTCGGCA
Organism: Chitinophagaceae bacterium; assembly: GCA_947452925.1. GTDB lineage: Bacteria > Bacteroidota > Bacteroidia > Chitinophagales > Chitinophagaceae > Parasediminibacterium. The sequence goes on from CANGFK010000005.1 coordinate 18,293, forward strand.
AGACGTCTATTTTACCATACTTGCCCTTAAAGCCATCGTTCCATCCTTTAATGATGTAGCGCAGATAGGTCATTCTTTTATCTACAAATAGTAGAAAGATAAATACCCTGGAAACAGAATAAAAGACCTCACGTACTTTATAACGCCAATCTATATACCCTGTTTTTACCATGAAAACAGAGTTACGGGCTAGATAATACCTGCGTAAAGGGCTGTGTATTGATATTTCTCTACCAAACATCTTCAACCGATTATCACCAACCTGATGTACCATTTTTGCATTTGGGATGGCAAAGGAGGGTAAGCCATGGTGGGTAGCCCTGAAACTCCATTCGATGTCTATATAATCAATAAAAAAGTCCTCACGCATTCCTCCAACCTTTTCGTAAGTCTTGCGAGGAATCAATGAACCCGATGCAATCAGAAAAGAAGCGGCAATGGGCGTATTATCCCCCGGTATTGGATATTTTTTTATCAGTTTAAAGCCAGAGAAAACAGAAATAGGATAGTTGTTTTCGGTGCGCGGATCCATATACACTGGGCCTAATGCACCCACAACAGTTCCTTTGCCAGTCATTTCCTCGTAGGCATTACCCAATACAGAAACCATATCGGGGCTAGGTTGACTGTCATGGTCAAACAACAAAACGCCCTCTATGCCTGGATCAGCAAACACCGCCTCAATACCTCTGTTCTGGGCATAGCCGATGCCCAGATTGTCGTTCAACTCAATGATAGTTACATTAACGTAAGCCGCAGCTAATGTCCTTATAACACTGATATTATTACTGCCATTGTCGGATAATACTACGGTCTTCACACTGCCAGTAATACTGCCAATCAATCCCTTTAATACCTCAATTTGTGGGTTGTAGGTTACTATTACTGCTCCTATTAACATGTATATTCATTTTTGCAACAAGTGCGGTTAAAATAAGGCTGTAAACTATGTTTGAAAGTTGACGGAAGTAATTTTCTTCAAATACTTGCATCAACAAAGGATACATTAAAACGCTGGTTAGAAACATAAAAGTGAAACTACCTCTTCTTGCCCTGAAATAGAAAAAATGATGAATGAATCCTAGCATTAGTGGCAATAGAAAGATACCGGCATAGCCAAAATCCATATAATATGGTTTTATGTAGGAGTAAACATTGGTTGGAAGTGGTGTCATGGTATATTCAGATAGAATTGGAGAGAGGGGATAAGTAAACCCAAATTTGTTAATCCACACATAAAATACGCGAAAGGAATAGTAACCAAAATATTTTGAGTGAGGAAACTGTGCAATATGTAGTGCTGGCATTGACGTGATAGTATATACCATCAAAGTTTCGGTAAGCGTCTGCCCATTTGCTTTTGCAGCTCGCAAAATTGTAATTAGGTACATCAATCCCGTTATCAAGGCAAATGAACCCAATATTTTTTTTGCACTGATTCTTTTCTGCCAAACCAATATGTAAAATAGAGTGATAAAATAGTAAACAAATTGCCCGCGAGAACCCAAAAGCATGGTATAGTAAATGAACATACCCACCAATACTTTATGCCACATTGTGAACTTTGTTTTGGAAAGGGTGATTAATAGCAGATAAACAGCCATAATCATTTGGATGAGACCATAACTACCAAACTTTTTGCCATCATCTTCCACCAATGTATCTCTTACATCTGCAATGGCGAGTATAGAAACATTACCCGTACTCTTTACATAAACGAGCAATGAAGCCACTTGTAAGAAAAAGAAGACAGGGAAGAGTATTTGAAGATTCCGTTGTGATATATTGATGGATTCTTCTGTGAGCGGATTCAGATTCTGGAAAGAAGATTTTCTGGTGAAAAGAAAACAGATAAACCCGCCCAGCGAAAAGCCAACGGACTGATAAAGGATGAACTGGCTTACCTGATACAGGTGAATATCATAAGATTTTATATTCAAACACAATAGAGAATAATAAATCAACCATAAAACCGATTGTAGAAAAATGGGGTTCAGGCTGGATTTATAAATAATCCTATTAAATATTGCAAGAAAAAGTAGGAAAAAGAAAAGCATTATTAAGTGTTGCGAAGTTTACTGACAAACTTACTAGTATTGCACGGAATACGCTATCATTTCATCAATCAATCCATTTGATACCCCAAAATATAGATTGTATGTACCTATCAGCATCGATTATTGAGTATAAACTATTTGAAAATAAGAAGTTTGGTGTAAAACAAATTTGTACAGAACAATCCTAGACTTAGCATTATTGTAAATATACTTGCCACTTTTCTTTCTCTGATTGTGTAAATGATCATTGGAAAAAGTATAATTTCAACAACAGCAAGTAATTCACTTGTTCTAACAGCGAATGTTGGTATATCAGAAAAAATTACCATCGCACAAAGTGCGAAGAAATAAATTTTCAACATGATGATAAAATACTTGTTCTCCGCTTGAATTAAATCTCTTTTCCAAAGAAAGAAAAAGCTAAAAAGAATCCGCATTACTTGAAGTAAATTGAAGACATTAACACCCTCTTGCAAATTATTCTCAATTAGTTTCTTATTTGCTTCCAGCTTAAACTGCAGATTATCTGCTGGAACTAAATAAAACAATGAGGTAAAATGTATATTAAGAAAGTGCAGTACATAGGTTACAATTAGAATAGATAGATATAAGAGAACATTTATTTTCTTTGATGATAGAAAATAAAAAGGTAAAAATACAATGGAGGAATAATGAAAGCAAAGTGCAAGTGTAAGAAAAAACAGAAATTTGAGAAGATTCCTATCGTAAATAGGTTTAATACAAAAAAGAAGAAACCCTGCTGCAACGCCTCCTCTTATTTGCGTCATTTCATGTAATAAAAAGTAGTTTGATAAATAAATAAGAACAGATAAATAACAAAACTGAGATAACTGTTTGATAGCACAAAACTTAACCGTTACGCCCATGAACGCGTATATAAGAAACAGAAAGACTATGTTGTTTTGAAATAAATTTTTTACAATTGATGAGACTAATACAAATGTAGGTTCTACTAGCAGAATGCTTATCTGCTTATAATTAGAGTAAAGCATTTCATAGTTTTCATAGTCTCTATCTACTCTAGAACCCCTAAGACCAGCCGTAAGAATTAGAAGAAATCCAATCGATATTAAGATAATTAACGAAGGCTCTTTTTTATAAAAGACTATACTCGTCAGACTAATAAGAAAAAAAAGACTAAAAAGAATTAAATAATAACTCAAGTAAATAATTTTAAACTAACCCAAGCTATACTATTATTTTTTATATCTAACTAATTATGCTTCACCGAATTAGTTTTGAAAATAGAGTGTTGCAATGCATCCTCTATTACCTCATTCAATTTATTACACACTATGTTGTAGCTATAATGGGTATCATATACCTTTTTGGCATTGATGGATAGTTGTGGAATCTTGTTGTTCAGATAATAGTCGGACAGGTGCTTTGCCAACGCATCGGCATCTTCTACTGTCAACAAGTTTCCGTTAACGCCATCTTTCACAATCTCATTGATACCACCCGTATCTGTAGCAATTACAGGTTTGCCCTTTTGTATGGCCTCCAGCAAAGAGAGCGGCAAGCCCTCGTAGTATGTTGACAGAATAACCAAATCGCAATGGTCGTAGTATTTGTCTATCTCTTTTGTTTCACCAATAAGGGTAACAAACTTGTTTAGTTGGTTTTCAGTAATAAACTGCTCAATGCATTCTCGTTTAGGCCCATCTCCAGCAAAAGTGAAATGGATATTGGGCAATTTATTTTCAGAAACAATAATCTTCAATGCTTTCAATGCTGTTATATGGTCTTTTTGTCCCCTGAATCCAGCCACCATCAAAACATCGTTGGATAAGGTAGAAACAATAGGTAAAGCTTCTTCTTTTTCCTCGTGCATGTTTGGACAAACATATAACCGACTTTCCTTGAGGGGTAATTGCGATAAACCATACGTTTTGGTGTAGGCAGACACGCACATGTAGCTGTCACTGAATGGAATAAGCAAACGTTCAATTGTCTTTGCTATAACTCTTTGAAGAAAAGGAGTTCCCTTTTCAAAAGGCCACCCTTGTACTGTGAAAATGTTGGGCGTCTTTGTTTTATAGCAGGCAATTCTGGCAATAACACCTGCTTTGGAAGAATGAGAGATAACCAGATCGGGCTTATATTCTTGAATGATAGCCACTACTGCTGCTACCGCTTTGAAGTCGACCAACAGATTGTAGGTATTTTTTAGGGCAGGCACTGTAATTACATTGATGCCAAGCTTTTTAATTTCTTCTGTGGCGTATCCATCAGTTCCTGCTACAGCCAAACATTCATGATTGTTTTTGAGGTGGTCTTTCATGCTTTCAACCGCATGCCGTTGCGCACCATACATCTCGTGCAACTTAGTAATTATATGAATGATCCGCATTAAATAGAAAACTTAAAAGAAAAATACAATTGAAGAAGTATAAGAATTAGGCTGTTTCTTTCACCCAACGTTTCATTAAAAGATAAGCAGAACAAAATATTCCACCAAAGAAAGCAAATATGATTCCTGTAAACAACCGTCCTTTTTTCTCATTCTTAAGAGGGAGTTTTGGGGTATCTATTATTTGGATAAGTGGCGTTTCTTTTCTTAAGTTCAGCTTAGATAACTCCAAGTTTTTGAGTAGCTCAGTATATAAGGCAGAGTTCACCTGAAGGTCTACCTGCTTCTTTTGTCCACTTGTTCTCAAAGATTGTTTGATTGGATTAACGTTTAAATCGTTAATTGATGCAACATCCGATATGCCTCCAAATAACATAGCTTTCACAGAGTCTGTTTGTCTTTGCAAAATTTGTACGTTAGACAAATTCTTTTGTGTTTTATATTCGGTATAGAATTTAATAGCATTATCAGCCAACTTCTCTACAAACCTTTTGGCAAAGACCATATCCAGATCGGTCATTTTGATATAGATAATGTCTAACTTCTTATCCACTTTATCTACATCCAACTGACCATTGATGATATCATTTGCAATAACATTAAACATGCTATCTCTTTTGGGAATATACTCTCCTGTAGCTATTGAAGCAAATTGAGCTTTGCTAAGCACCGTGTCCTTAGCCCATCTTTTATCAAATTTATGGTTGATGATGTATTGATCTATAAACAAATTATTGTTGTAGGTAGATAATAATGTTTTATCAATCAAACGTCTGCTTTTCAGTAGTTCTACCAGATTGTCTTCTGCAAAAGCACCACCGCCACCGCCACCAATATCAAAACCAAATTGTGCAGCAATACTTGCATAACCACCAAGGCCACCACTTTTATCCCCTTCAGCTACAAAAGTCATTTCGGCCGTATACTTAGGATCTTGTAACCAAGTTTTTACAATACCAATGATGGCTGCAAAAAAAGAAACCACTAAAATTACTTTCCACTTTCCTAGCAGGAAAGCAAATGATTCTTTTCCTTTTTTTATTAAATCGACTATAATAATTTCTGAACTCATAATAGTATTTATCTTCTCAAGATTGCAATTACTACCCCCGCCAAAGAAGCAACTGCACTTGTTATTCCAATGATTTCGGCAACAGACATGCCGCCATTCTTTTTCTCAGGAATCTTAGGTACCAAAATCTCAGCACCCGGTGTTATCCGAGGATACTTTTTAAAGAATAAGAAGTGTTTAATTCTATTGGCATCTCCATTGGGGTACAATACATATACCTTTCTCTCTCTCGCATTGTCCGTATATCCACCTGCTTTGTCTATGTAATAGTTGAGAGAAGCCCCTTCTTTATATACGACCTCAGATGGTACCATCACTTCACCATTTACCTTTATTTCATTCTTTTGTTTAGGGATGGAGAGTACATCGCCTTCTTGTAATAGAATATCATCTATACTGTTGGGGTTACTTAATATTTTTGATAGATTCAGCCCAACTTTTATGGTAGGTTTGGTAAAGCTTTCCACCAAGCTACTACTGGTATCTTTCAACTCTTGTTGAATTTTCTTTACCTTCTCTTCTGTTTTATTATTGTCCTCTTTTTGAATACTCGTATTTACCCTTATCAAGTTTGCCGCCTCAATGAAGGCCTCTTCTGATAATCCTCCTGCTCTCTTCAACAAGCTACTAACCCTTTCGTCTTTAGAAGCCAATACGTAGTTGCCCGGATACTTTACTTCCCCCTCTACTTTCACACTGATTTGTTCTCTATAATCTTTTTTCTTACGAACAGAAACCACATCCCAAGGCTGTAACTCTATTTCTTTTCCTACCAGTTTCAAATCTTTTTGGGCAGAGACGTCAACAATGGTCGCCATCTCACTCTTTTGAGTTCCGCCATCGCTTTTTATTCTTCGGGCAATTTCAATTTTATCCAAAGCAGCCGCATCTGTAACGCCCTCTGCCAAAAACAATAAATCGTTCAAAGTAATTCCTTGAAAATATGGGAAAATACCTGGTTTTTTCACTTCGCCTTCTAGTGTAAGCGTGTACTTTTCTCTGTAAGCAGCAGCTTCGCCAATAATCACTTCATCATTCTTTTGAAGCAGCACATCAGTTGCCTTTCTTGCCACAACATCCTGCAAACTAAAAGGAATGATTCTTTTTGTTAAGTCAGAATCATTAATTCTTACAATAACGCCCCGTTCTTTAAAAGCATCTTCTTTCAAACCATCAGCTTTCGATATCAGTTCGGATAGCTTAAAACCATTCTCTAGTTCATAAGTACCTGGCCTGTAAACAGCCCCAGATATAGTAACCTTATTATCGTATCTGTTCAAAATTTTTCCTACCACAATAGAATCGCCTTTTTGAGGAACGTACAATGAGAAGCTATTTTTCGCAACATCCTTTATCCTTCTTTCCTTGTCTGTCACTTGCTTTACCTGGATAGAAGCCGTATATGCTTCATTGGAGAAACCTCCCGAGAAATCAACTAGTTTTTGAAGATTATCGGTTGGTAAGATTTCGAAAATACCCTCTCTTTTTATTTCACCTGCCAAACTCACCTGTACTTTGGCAGGAGGTATCCTCACCACATCCTGATCGGTGAGGCGAACATTGTTGGTTTGATCGCCTCTCAACAGGAAATCGTAGGCATCCAGTTTAGTAATTACTTTATTATTTCTAATCAATTCAATTTGTCTGAAAGAACCTTTATTGGTTGGCCCACCAGCAGCATACAGCGCATTGAAAAGGGTGGATAGAGAAGATATATTATAAGATCCTGGTTTCTTTACTTCTCCAATAACTGTTACTTTAATACTTCGGATTTTACCCACGCTCACCTGCAATTGTGTTTGACCGTTGGTAAGACTAGCATAACCACTGTGAATCATTTTGTCCTTGATGCGTCTGGTTGCTTGCTCAACTGTAATACCTACAACAGGCACAATGCCTACAACTGGAATATTGATACTTCCTTCGGGGGAAACAGTCAGGTGATAATTAACTTCCTGATACCCAAAAACATCAATCACCAGTTCATCATCTGGTCCTAAAGTGTAGTTTTTAGGAGTGGGAATACGGAGATTTGGTTCAAAAATTGGCGTTGGATTATCAAATAATTCACTACCAAATACGGTATTTTTTATTTCTTTTTCTTTCTCTTTTACGATATTTCTAGGCTGGTAATTACTACTATCATCTTCAATCACACGGCTGATGGCTCTACTTGTAACAGATGAGTTTTTGTTGTAGCTGCTATTGCTGGCAGACAAACGGGCTCTCAATTTTGCTAGTTCCGAAGACGGCAAGCCTCTTTGTAATGCCAGTTGTTCTGCTTGTGTTACCGACAATCCACTCTGTTGTAGTTGTTGTTTGAATTTTACAATATCATCATCCGACAAATCATCAACCTTAAAAGCACTGAGGTCTTTGCTCTTCAATATATCCTGAGCTTTCAGACTTTTGGCTGAGAAAAGAAACAGGAAGAGGATGACAACAACCCTGAAAAAAAATCCTTTATTCATTTTATGATTAATCTTATTAAAAATTGAACCAATTCTATTATTTAAAAAACTGGTTAAGCTTGCGTAATGGTTTCAAAAAAAGTGTGTACCAGTTGGGCTTTATATCGTTCAACTTCCAAGCCTTTCTGTCTTCCATATTTGCCCGCAATCTATTCAGTATCGATTGATTACTCTGCCCTCCGGTACGCATTTTCACCAAAACTTTGTTCAGATAAGCAGCTTTTGCTTGGTGCTTGTACAAAAAACGGAGCATCAATTCATAGTCTGCCGCACCCCACAAAGAAATATTAAATAATCCATACTTTTCATACAACTCTCTTTTTACAAAGAAAGTAGGATGTGGAGGCATCCATCCCTGCAAGAAACTCTCTCGCTTATAATCTCCCGAAACCCACAGACGTGTCACCTTGTTTGTATCTTGCCCATCCACATAAACCAAGTCGCCATACACCGCATCGCAACCCGTTTTGTTGAAAAGAGATACTACTTCTTCAATAATCGTTTCTTCCGCATAAAAATCATCCGAGTTCAATATTCCTACAATATCCCCTTTAGCCAATCCAATCCCTTTGTTCATCGCATCATAGATTCCATTGTCTTTTCCGCTTTGAATCTCTCCTTTAAACTGAGTGGATTTAATGATTTCAATGGTATTATCAGTAGATAATCCATCTATGATGATATGTTCTAAGTGTGGATAGCTCTGATTTTGTAACGAATGCAACGTATCCAAAATAGTTTTGGAACTGTTATATGTTGCCGTGATGATAGATACTTTTAAAGTTGAATTTATTGCCACTATACTTGAATCGTTACTGTTTATCCTCTAATTTTTAATACAATCCGCAAATAACTGTTAACAGTAAATCTCTAATTGTATACAGTGGAACCTTAATTGTATGCCGCGAAAGAAATACCGCTAACAGTGAGTAAATTACGGTTAACAGGTAAGCTTTAATTGTATGAAGTAGAACTTTAATTTCATGCGGTGAAAGAAATACTGCAAGACTGAAGGATGATTTTTAAGCTAAATAGATAGGGTTATCGCTTTTTTTTAATTCTAAAAATTACTTAAACTCCCTTTCTCTCACCTTCACCGCCGGGTTTCCTTGATAGATACTGTAGGGGTCTAGGTTCTTTGTTGCGACTGAACCAACCGATAACACCGAATGACTACTACAAGTAATGCCCGGACAAACAACTGACTGCGCCCCCAACCAAACGCCACCTTCCAATACGATTTTACCAACCATCAAATCGAAGGTTGATTTGGTATAATTATGATTGCCGGTAAGCAGCATTACCCCTTGCGAAAGGCAAACATTATTGCCAATAGTTACATCCGTTAAGTTATCAATCCATACATTTTCACCTATCCAAACGTGATTTCCGATGGATAAAAACCAAGGATATTTAATGCTTACAGATGGTTTTATCACCACTCCAACGCCAATCTTAGCCCCAAAAGCTTTCAATAAACGAATCTTTAGCCCATTAAACAGTGCTAATCCATTATTAAAAAATAAAGCATTTACTACCAACCAAAGGGTACGCTTGATTGCGCCTCCGGGTTGATACCATGAGTTATCGTAACGACTTAAATCAGTTGCCAAGGGAATGTTTCTTTTTTATTTCGTCAATTTTAATATCCACTACCAGCCTAAACCAGAACGCTTGCAGAAAATGAAAAACAAAACCCTGTTTCCCATCCAAAATGCCCAGCTGAATAAAATACCGATGGAAGAAATAGATAAAAGGTCTAACATACAAGGGCATTTTCCACCATATACTTTTCAGAAAAGCCTTCTTTTGATCTGGACTTCCAAACAAATCGGGCTGTAGTGTTTGAGTCCTTAACTGTTGTAGCCTTTCCCACTCTTCTTGCGCCACCAAATCGCTGTAACGGTTGTGTTTATTAATCCAGAAGGAAATTTCATTCTCTTTCAAATTCTCTTCCACGATAAATCCGTTCTTCCAGATGATGGTTTTTCCTGGAACAATAAACCGATGATCCATATTTTCATTCAGGTCAGAATAACCAACACCATACCTGAACATTTTTAACAGATAAACTGGGAAATAGCCGCCATGACGAAGCCATTTGCCTTTAAAAATATTTTTACGATTGAAATAAATGCCACTTACATCCTTGAAATCATCATCCCTAAAATTGGAAAGTAAGCCAATCAATTCCGAAGTCACCTGTTGGTCAGCATCTAAGCAAACAACCCAAGGTGTTTTTATGTCGAAACTTTTTAAAGCTGCATCCCATTGTTTTGGATGATTAATGAATGGGTTGTTTTTTACCTCACATCCAAAGTTTTCAGCAATCTCTAAGGTCTTGTCAGTACTGCCCGAATCTAGAATGTAGGTGGAAGCATTCAAAGTCTGAATTGACTTTAGCAGTCTCGGTAAATGAATTTCTTCATTAAAAGTGAGAATAATAATACTGAATTGAGTAGAAGGCAACTAGTGTAAGTTTAGTTTTTCTGTGTACTGACTGATATACTTCTCCGCTAACATTTTTTGGTTGAAGTCTGCCAATATTTGATGGTGCATGTTTAAAGATTTCTCTTGCCACAAAGATTTATTAGCTGCATAATCTTTTACAGCTAAAGCAATCTCTTCTGGATTTGTATCAATAACCCAACCCATATTGTTGGCACTAACGTAGTCATGCAACCCCACATATTTAGTTAAAATCACTGGACGACCAGCATACAATGTTTCTAAAATGATGTTCGCAAAGTTTTCATTGTAAGAGGGTAGAACCAAAATATCTGTATTCAGGATATCATCAAATTTAGCTCTCCATTCCACACTTCCTTTCCATTCAACCCTTTCACTGATACCTAATGTAGTAGCTAGCTTTTTCAACTCTTCAACATATTCTTCTTCACCGCCACCAATAACAGTCAAGGAAACTGGAATCTGTTCTTTTAATAACTGTACCGCTTTCAACAATAGCTCAATTCCTTTCTTTCTGTCAACCCTAGAAATAAACAATAATTTGATACTATCTTTCTGTTGATGCGTCTGAATAGCCTCCACTGACAAATCTGGAAATTGTAAGAGATTTGGAAGAGTAAAAACACTTGTATCCTCACCAAATAAATTTTCAATCTCTGTTTGTTCAGAAAGTGCAGTTGCATGAAAGACTTGATTCTTCAGAACGGGCTTAGTCAATATATCCCAGAAGACTCCTTTTTTAATAGGATTTATATTGTGATTGAAAGAATAATTAGAAAACATCCCTCTTGGAGAAAAAACAAAACGAACCCCTTTTATTTTCAGTATCCAAGCGCAACCAATCATCAAAACACTCCACCAACTATGCAAATGAACCACATCATACTTATGGGCATCTTTCCAAAGTTTCCACCATAGTTTGGGCGAAATATGCGTATGGTCGCCAGTTATTCTTGGAAAATAAGTAACACTGATATTATTGACAGATTGAACAACTCCAAGAGGCACATTAAGATTTGACGCCCCGTTTGCATTGGTTGTAAATACAGAAACAGTATGCCCCAAAGCTGCTTGTGCTTCACACAAGGCACTGATTGAATAGATGGGACCACCATAAACAAAAGCAGGTTTATAGGATGGCACTATCTGGAGAATCGTCATGTATTTTTTCTAAGAAGTTATAAGTGTAAAGTAATCTTTGAATTACATACATCGTTAAAAACGAATAAAGTACAGTATTGAGGATAAACTCAAACGAAAGTCCCCGCCATAGAATGGGGAACAGCCCATTGAAAACAATAGCGGTTCCTAGGAAGTAACCACCAAACCAGCTCTCGGCTATACCGCATAGCCATTGTAAAGCATACCCATATAAAAACAAACTTAACATAATACCAAATATCCCACCGCTTAGGTATCCATCCACTATGTACATAGGTTTAGCAGATACGTTTGCAAGATTATTGATTACGCCTGTATCGTACACTCGCTGCATTACAAGTGCTTCGGTTACAGGCTTGTCTTTCCATGCAACTCGAGGGATTAATACTATCAATGCTTGCTCTACAATGGTTGTCCCATAATAGGGGATACGTTTAGGTACAGCTTCTATGTAAGTGGTGAACATACCAATTTCGGAAAGCCTCCCCGTCAAAAAATTCCAGTTACTTTCCTTGCTTTCTAATGCCTTGGTTAATGCCTCATTCCGTATTTCTGTTAAACTCTTGATGCCCTTGTCGCCCACCAATCCTCTGAATGTATTTACATAAATGGGAATGATGAAGAAACAAAAGTAAATAAGTGGCAACCCTGCAATAAGAATTGTTTTTCGGTAGTAAGGATACATAAAGATACAAACCAAAATAATACTTATAATAACAGGTTCTTTAAATCCAGATATCAAAGTTGTAAAAAAACTGTAGAAATAAAAGACTCCTGCAAAAATAATCAGACTTCTTTCTTTTCGAATGATGGCGTAACAGAATGCGTAGGTTCCACTCAAAAAGAACAAGTTATTACACTGTTCAGCCAACTGCGACAAACCAGGAATGAATCTGATCACAAATGACCCAACAAAAACCAAAAAAGTAAAGCCTAACAAAAAAACACTCCAATCAAGATCTTCCCGCACTTTGTACTGCTGTTTTACCAAACTGATAGATCGACTATACATCCCAATCAACAAAAAAATATGTCCTAATAAGTAATAGCGTTGAGCACCTGCAATCTGATCAACCTTTCTCATGTCTACATAATAATTTTTTGTCCAGACAAAATCTCGCATTCCCAATGAATCAAGAAAATAAAAGATGGAAGAACAGAAATTAAATCCACAAAAAATGATTTGTATAATGAAAACTGGTCGCATTAACTGCTGTACAATGGACAAATCAGTTGGAAGAGGCGCAATGAAGCCCGTCAATGAAAGATAGAACAATACAAAACTGCCTACCCAGGCTGTCATATAAGAAAGTATAGGATCCGCTTGCAAAAAAAAAGCAAGTGCCAGAGGCAAAAACAGGGTTACATATTTTACACCATTATTCATACTAAATGTTCCTCCACTCTTTCAAAATGCAATTGGCTGTTACCTCCAACCCCCAATTTTTTATAATTTCGTTACTTGTTTCCCCCATTTTCCCCAATGCCTCTCTAGAGGGTATTTTTTCTATCAATTCCCTTAATGCTTGCTTATTTTCGCTTTCAAATATCCAACCATTTATGCCATTCCTCACCAAATCCTTTCCACAGCCCACTTTATTGCTCACTATTATTGTCCTTCTGCTTGCCATAGCCTCGTTTACTGCTAGTCCCCAAGTTTCTCCTGGTCCTTTTGAGGGTAGACAAAATACATCAGAGAGTTGATACCAGATGGGCATCATTGATTGATTTTGAAAGTCGACAAAATGAATGAAAGAACTTTTTGAGGATGATGTCGACAACCCTTTCAGTTTTTGTTCTTCCTGCCCATTTCCTATAAATAGTAAGTGAATATTTTCTGTAGAGGCCTCCAGGAATGCATTCAACAATAATAGAGGATTTTTTTTAGACTCAAATTTGCCAGCAAACAAAATCACTCTATCTGTAAGCGAAATAGAAAGAGACTTCCTCAATTCAGTTGCCTGATTGCCATAGTCTGATATAAATCTTTTATTATCTATCGAGTGAGGGGAAAACACCAATTGCGATTCCTTCAATTTTGCCCACATAAAATAGGCTTTAGATTCCTGCCCTACATAAAATGCTTTGTCAACATGACTATACACCCAAGCTAAAAAGAGACGCCTGGCTAAGTTTTTTATTTTCCCTGCAAGACCACTTGAATGATTGTCCAACAAAGTAGAATCACCTCTGAAGTAAAGGGGGATTTTTCCTTTGAAATACCTCAATACTTTCAAATGGCTATGATACCCCCAACCAATAACTAGGATAGCACTTGGGTTATAGTCGATTATTTCTTTTACAATCGTGGGATTCTTAATACCTTTAAAGTGATGACTTCCTGGTTCCTCAGATGTGTTTTCTAAATATTGATAGGTATATCCTTCCAATAACGGAACATCCCATTGTACAGTTTTTCCAAACCCAGGGTCATACTTTTCCACAGAATCTTTTCCCCAGGTATAAAACACTTTCAATTCAATTCCTTGAGCAAGCAACTTAAATAAGGGTGCATAATACTGAATTGGATGCGACGTAACTATTGCTATCTTCTTGCCCATTAATTTACAACCTTATCAAATAATTCAACTTGTCTCTTGGTCATTTCCTTGGCGCTATATTTTTCAAATACAGGCCATAAAGTCTCATTGGCGTAGGTATTTTCTTGTATTGACACCAACATGCTACTTAGGGTTTCATATATTACCTGAACACTTTCATCAATTGTACATACCAGTCCCGATTTTGTTTCTTCCAGAATGGTTCTGGCACTACTTGCAGGGTGAAGAATACCTAACAATGGCTTTTTTGCCAATATGTAAGGATATAACTTTGAGGCAGTATAAGCTGGATCATCAGATCCGGGAATAAACAATAAATCCGCTTTTAACAACAATGATAATCCTTCAAAATAAGGTATTCTGTCAGTGTGTTCTATTACATAGCTTCCGATACCTTCTTTTTCTGCCACAGGTTCAACTGTTTTTTTTCCCTGTCCTTTGGGTGCATAACTAGTACCGATGAAGATAAACCTAAACTGTTGGTACAAATCAGGTTGTTCTTCTAACCCTGCTTTGAAGGCTGAAAATAGCAAGGATAGGGCAGGCTGCATATCAAATCCACCCCTTCCTACATAAACAATATTTTTATGAGACCCATTGTCTATAGTAATGGAAGACCTAACCTCTTTTGCAATCTCTAGGTCCTTAGCAAAAGCCCCAAATGTGATTACACTAGTTGGTTTATTTTTTAAATTAGGATATCTGCTATTAAGTTCTCTACTATAAGCTTCTGAAACACTTATCAATCCATCGCACCGCTTCATCGCAATGGGCTCTAACCATTTATTCAGGTTATAGGAAAACCAATATTTAGGAGGTCTTTCATTTTTTGGTTTGTCCTGATAATAGGTAGAATGCCATGGATCCTGCATATCTATCACATAAGGAATATTAAAACGCCACTTCCAATATCTACCCAATATCAAAACAGGAAACTGTGTGGTAGAGAAATAAATAAGCCGGAAAGGCTTCTTTTTGAGAATATTATTTACCTTTTTAAAATAAAAGTATAATGAGCGCAAAGCCAAAGCACCTAAACCTATTTTTCTTGTCCACTTTGAAGAAAATGCCTTGACCTTAACTACCTCTAATCCATTTGGTAGTGAGTTCAGCAACATTGTTTCAACAATACCTTCCACATACTTTTCATCAACAGAAACAACTGTGGGCTTCCATCCATACGCTTCAAAATACCACACACTTTGCCTTACCCGGTGCATATCTGCAGCATTTACGGGGGGGAAGTGGGGAGATATGATGAGGACTTTTTTCAATTTATCTGGCTATTAACTAATCTGATTAGTTTGCTTGATTCAATCTCCCAATTATATTTTTCTTCTGCCAACTGGATAGTGCGAGCCTTAAAGTTCATTAAGACAGTTTTGTTTTGAAACAGATAATGTATTTTTTTAGCTAATTCAGCAACACCTCCAATAGAATAAACATAACCAATGCCCTCATTTTCTTCCATGAAAGATTTCTGAGCCTCCGTGTCGGATGCTATAATTGCCAACCCTGAAATGAGATAAGAAAAAATTTTATTGGTCAAACAAATATCTCTATTCATAGGAATATTGGATTCCAAGGCAAGTCCGATATCAAACTTCGCTGAGAAGCTAAAAATTTCTTTAGGAGGAATAGGGTTGTAGAAATACAATTGTTTTTTTCTTTTGGGCAACAAATTGTAGAAATAATCTTTGCTTTCTTCACTACTATTCCCCAATAAGTGCAATTCAATAGCCTCATTATCAAGGATATTCAAAGCTTCAACTACATCTTCCAATCCTCTGTTCTTACCAATGGTTTGAGAGAACCAAAAAAGTTTTAACTTGTCATCGACTCTTTCTCGCTTGTTCTGTAAATGGGTTACCTCAAAAACGTTATTGATAACAACCGGGTTCAACTTAGGATATATTTCCTGATAAGCTTTTGAAATTAACGGACTTGCAGCGGTTATATAGTTGCAGTACCGTAAGTATTTATCTTCCAGAAAAGAGGAAATTCTATAGTTGAAATCCAGAGGTGAATCAGATACTTCTTGCCTATGAAAATCTTCTGCATCAAAGCCACATTTCACCTTGTGGTAGTTTGCCGCCTTTACTGCTACAGGCAAGGCTGCAAGGTTGTGTGCTATATAAAAATCTGCTTTTATTGACTTTGCTTCATGAAGCAACTCTACTGATGCACGCCCCTTTGCCATTTCTGCTATTCCGAAATCCAGCGTTAACTTTTTAGCGATTAAGGTTACAAGCTTAAATCTAAGCCTTGTCAAAAAATAGACTGTCTTGTTTTTATAAGGGGATCCGCCTGCAAGTATTGGTTCCCATGAAACGTTTTTGAACAATTTTTGATCCATTTCCCAAGCCCAATCTGTCCAGAATGAATAAATAACCGAAACATCATAACCTTCCTCAATTAAGAAATTTGCTTCCTTTACCAAACGAGGATTTACTGAAGGCTGACCAGAAGATATAAGCACTATTTTTTTCAACTCCGCTTAAAAAATTGATTAATCTTCTTTTGAAAAAAATGTTCCAAAAAGGTACTTATTGAGAATACGACGATAATAATCAAAGTAATATTGGGAATAACTACATTCGGCATTAGCCTTCCAAACAAAAAAATAATAGGCATGTGGGTCAGATACAAGGCATAACTGATTGATGCCACAAAAAGCATTACTCGCTCCCAACTTCGTAGCATTTTTTTTACCAATAGCTCAACTTGATTGTTTAATAAGATAAGTGATAGAAAAGGGATGGATAAATAGATAACACGACTTATCAATAAAGATCTGGAGTAACGCAATGACAAATAAGCAGCAATAATGTAAACTGGTAAGTAGTGCCAATGTGATAACTTGATTCTTTTTTGAGACGATGAGATGGGGTTGCCACTATTTAATGCAAAAATAAAAATGGGTATGCATACCAATGCTGTAACTAGATACGTAACAATATCATAATAGTTAGGACTTATTTGCAGTCTGTTAATCAGAGGAATCATGCTGAAAGCGAAAACTGAAGTAGAGAAATTGGTCTGAAATAGATGTTTAAATTCATAGATAAAATAGCCTACAAGCCAAAGAGAAGAAAAAGATAACATCAAGACAAAATAGGCCAAGACATTACTTGAAATGGATATGTAGTAAAGAAAAACAGATATGAGTGATAAGAAAATCCAGACTAATAACCACTTTGTTTGATTTTTTCCGATTGTTAAAGAATACATAACATAAAAGAAAACTTCGAAACTGAGACTCCATGCTACTGCAATAGTTGCCATTGGCAGTGTTAATAAACCGTGGAGTGTGGAAACAAATAAAAAGGTGCCCAAATAGTTGGCAGCAGTGTTCGTTCGAAAATTAGTTACGTAATCTATACCGACCGCAAGTAAAAGACAAGTATAGTAGATAGGAAGTATCCTGATGGCTCTTTTTTTTAGAAAGGTTGCAGTGTTTTGTTCACTTTTTTTAACAGTGTGGTTAATTACAACACCAGATAAAAGAAAGAATATGATTACTGCCTCCGTTCCCCAAGCACCGATCGATTGCAATGCGGCTCCCTTGTGTTTTTCTAAATAAGGCAATTTACCCACAATATGGTTTACAAATACGGCTAAGGCAGCCGAAGCTCTCAGGTATTCTAGGTACTTATATTTCACTTGACAGTTTCTTGTTTTTAAATAGATTCAGATAGTCCGCTGCAATCACATCTACATCAAATCTACTTTTGGCCCTCTCTCTGCAATTTTTTCGATCTATTGAAGGGACTTTTTTCAATGCTGACACAGCCTCTTCGACAGTATCAACCACAAACCCGGTTACACCTTCTTCCACTACTTCTGGCACAGAACCTCTTTGGAAACCAACTACTGGCGTACCACAAGCCATTGCTTCTGCCATCACCATCCCAAATGGCTCATCCCATTCAATCAACATAAGCAGGGCGGCACATTTTCCCAGGTAGTCATTTTTTTCCTCATCATTCAATGGCCCAACATATTGTATAAGGTTGCCATCTACATGAGGTTTTACGTCTGTTTCAAAATAAGTTTGTTCCTCTTTCAAGTGAGAAATATTTCCTGCAATAATCAATTTTCTTCCAGTTTTCTTAGCCAATGCAATTGCATTATGACAACCCTTTATTTTATCAAGTCTACTCAAAAACATTAATGGAGCATCACTAGATACCTCAGTTCTTAGGGTGTATTTACTAAAGTCAATTGCATTATAGACTGTTTCCCAGATGCCTGCCACATCGCCTGTAGACACCAGATAATTGCTGCAGCCAGTAAAAATTAAATGCTTATTGGGCTTTGAACATATCTTTTCAATATTTCTTGCCGTTACAACCCTACCATAAGTCATAATTTTTTGAACGGGCTTATTTAAAATAGGAATCAAATACACCAATCTTCCAAAGTTGTGAATCAAATCGTACTTGCCATGGTTCAGGTATAAATATTTCCAGGCAATAGCCACTTCCCACAAAGATTGAATCTTGCCTTTGGGTAAACCATTTTTGCCAAAATGAATTGTCCTGCCAGAGCAATAGGAATCTGGGCCTGCCATGATTGTAACAGAATGTCCCATTTGGATATACTGTTCGGCAAACATATATACCAAGCGTTCGTGACCCCCATATAATTTGGGCGGAACAGAAACACCCGGATCCATCAATAACAATATTTTCATTTTAGCTAACCGACTTTACAATTTCCAGATATTTCTCCGCACATTTCTCCAACGTCAAGTTCTCCATAATGTACTTTCTAGGCGAAAACCCATTTGATTCTACCTGTTTAAAGAAGACTTTAAACTTATGCTCAAACTCATCAAAGTCTCTGAATTTTATTCCGCAACCTTCTTCCCAATACGGAACCGATGAAACAGGTTCATACTTTACTCTCTCTGGATAGTATGTTGGGTCTTGCCAATAGCCCCCTCTATCCCAAGCAAAAATGGGTATATCGCAAGCCAACACTTGTTGATAAGCCAACCCTTGTGTTTCATGTTCACACAAAAAAATCATTGACTTACTTATTTTCAAGCTTTCCAAAAAGTCTTCTTGCTTATAGCTTCCATACTTTATTATACTAAAGGAAAGTTTATTTTTTTCTAAGTAATCAATAATTGGTTGCAACAAAATTTCATTGTAATGGTCATGTTTCCATCTTATTTTATTGTAAACCAATACATCAATTGTCTTTTTTTCGTTTGAAGGTATCCATTTATCCGTATCGATGCCCACAGGCCAAGCTGCAACTTTTTCTCCATAATAGGGTACACACATCTTTCGCATCCATTCGCCTGGCACCAGAAACTTTTTTACGTTTGGATATTTTTCAAATAAATCCAGGCAGTCGATAGGATGAGAATAAACCCCTGCACCAAATAAAATGGGGTTTTTTGGAATCTTCTTTTCAAAAATAAGTTGTGGTTTGCCAATCACACAAGCCAACTCATCAGGGTGCGCTTTGATGTATCTATAATCATTAAACCGATAAGGAACACCTATTTTGTCTAATCCCCTCATCAGTTCCAAAGCCACCATCATCACACCACCTGGCCTAGCTTTACCCCTAACAATTCTCCTGATTATTTCCCTTGGATACCTGTCATAAGGAAACCATCTGTCATTTTTAGGTTCTTCGAAAAAAATATTAAGTGTCTTTTGAGCCATTAAACTGTTCTGATTTGCTTGGAACGAAGCTATTTATAAATAAAGGTGACCACCTTTATCGTTTAGGTGGCCACCTTTTTCATTTGGGTGACCACCTTTATTATGTAAAATCGGATATTTTACAATAGAAATACCTTAATGAGGGTTAATTCCATAATCCGAATTTCAATTTTCGCCTGATTGTTAGTATTTTCTCTGTCGTACCAAAGCCTAATTTACTATACAGCAAACCAATAGCCCCTTTTTCGGGAATTACAAAATCGGGGTTCAGTTCTACAATCCAGTTATATACTTCAGTTGCTTCCTTCAAATGTGTTTTTGCTATCCAATGAGCTAAAGGCCACAGTATGTTACACCCTGCAACAATTCTTCTTTTAGTTAATTTATTTTCAGCCTTTAATATCCTAAAAGCACGTTTATAAATTTCAAGGTGTTGAAAATTTTGAACGGATTGTTTGAGTCCATCAGGAAATTGCAGCCTTTCATTTTCATGCTTCCTGTGCAGTAAAGCATAGCCATCATGTACCGCTACCACCGGATTTTTTAGAGCGGCTTCAATTACAAAAAGCCGGTCATCTCTGTATGCAAAGTCTGGTCTATGGGGAATGTCAGCAATGAAATCTTTTCTAAAAAGGTAGGAAGAGTAATGCGAACTGTCACATTCGCCCAATTGTTGGGCTATGAAATCATCGCAATAAATCCATTTTTGTTCTCTTAAAATTTGTTTATCTGCAAAAACTTTATATCCGCTCA
>CANGFK010000006.1 GCA_947452925.1 Chitinophagaceae bacterium
ACAAAAAGTGTAAATGGATCAAGTTTTAAAACAATTGGCTCTGTAGCATTTAACAATGCAAAAAACTATTCATTTGTTGACGCAAACCTAGTTGCTGGAACAAACTATTACAGATTGGTTACTACCGACAAAAATGGTTCAACTCACTACAGCAATGTAATTGCAGTAGTAAATAAGGCAAGTGGCATTGCAGGGTTATCACTGGCACCAAATCTGGTTAGGAGTTCAACTACAATTAGTTTAAGTTCTGCCAAACAAGATAATATCACTATCAGAATTTATGATCTTGCGGGACGTAGTCTACTACAGAAAAACACTATCATCAATGCAGGAAGCAACAAAACAGCTATTGATTGTAGCAACCTAAAGGCAGGAAGCTACCTGTTGAAGGTTACCTCTTCGGATGGAAGTATCGAATCAGCTCGTTTTGAGAAGCTATAAAATACAATAAAACAATGGGTTACAGAAAAGACTGCAACCCATTGTTTCCAATTTATTTATTTCAAATACACCTTTCGCAGAAAGTCTTTTGTGCATCAGGCGCATCTTTCCCAAGAGGAATAATTTAAAATACCTTTTATGAATAAATCACTTGTTACTATTATCTCAGCGATATTACTAATTGCTGTTGGCTCCTCTGCCATCAATGCACCTGAACGTGTATCTTACAACAATGGCAGTTCTGTAACTGGCTACAGTGGAGGATGTAGCTGTCACTCTTCTGGAGGGACTAATGGCTCTATTACAATCACAGGGATCCCAGACACCGTTATTGTCAACCAAAAGTATGTGCTTAGCCTTGTCATTACTGATGCTGTCGCTAAGAGATGGGGCTTCGACATGGCTGTACCATCAGGCAAAATCACTAGTACAAACCCCAATGTTGCACTTACTGGTAGTAGAAATATACATCATGGGACTACTGCGCCATTGGGACCTGCACCATCTTATACTTTCGACAGTATATTCTGGACGGCACCTGCTTCTCCTCCAACTGGTGGTGGTTCGGTTAAGTTCAGTTATGCAGCTAACGCTGCAAATGGCGATGGTTTGGTAGGTGGTGACCACACTTACAAAGGTTCTTTTACAACGCATGTGGTTGCTGTTACTCCCGTAAAACTACAATCCTTTGATGCTTCTGTATCTGGAAGTAAAGTAAAACTATCTTGGCTAACCTCTACAGAAGTTAATGCAGATTACTTCGAAATAGAAAGGAGCATCAATCAGCGTGACTTTGCTGCTATAGGAAAAATTACTGCAAATGGAAACGTAGCCTCTGCTAAATCATACAGCTTCATTGATGATGCAGGCAAGTTGAGTGGGACTATATTCTACAGACTGAAATCGGTAGACAAATCTGGGACATTCACTTACTCATCAATCGTTTCCAAAGAGATTAATCTTTCGGCTAAGTATATCACCAAGCTTTATCCCAACCCTTTAAAATTGGGACAAGACATCAGACTGAATTATCAATCAGACAAGACTACTGCAGTGAATTTTCATTTAGTAAATATGCAAGGTAAAAAGGTAAGTTCTACCAATATAAATGTGACTACAGGAAGCAATACTCTATCGCTTTCTAGCTCAAAATTACCAGCAGGTGCGTACCATCTGAGCGTGGTGTCGGATAATACTATCGTTCAAACTGTTCCAGTAGTAATAGAATAGATTTATTAACTAACGGTTTAAAAATAAAATGGGCAAATAGTAAAATCTATTTGCCCATTTTATTTAAACTCATTTGCTAAATCAATCCCTTATTGTTTCCTATCTGAATGCCCGAGACTTTTTTCAGGGTTTATTTTATCCCGAATCAGTTGTTTCAGTTCTTTAATCTCCATAAAGCCTCCTGCATCTTTTCTGTCAAAGACAACAATTTCATCAATAAAGATGGTATATCTACCTGCAACTTCCGAAGGTCTCAGCAATACCCCATGTACATCATCGGTAAAAGTGGTCAAAATCTCTTGCGCTATATAAGCTGCTCTTAACAACCAGTTACACTTGGGGCAGTATTCTATTGTAATAGTGGGCTTCATTCTTTTAAATATGAGTTATGAAATATGAATTATGAGTTTAAAAAAGAGTGTTGTTGACTAATGAAAAACGCCAACCACAAGGGTCAGCGTTTTTACTCATAACTTATCACTCATGATTCATTACTAGCTGACTTATTCTGTAATTGCAGCGATGCCTGGCAATACTTTTCCTTCAAAATATTCCAACATAGCACCACCACCAGTACTTACATAGCTTACTTTATCGGCAAAGCCAAACTGGTTGACTGCTGCAACGCTATCACCACCCCCTACAAGGCTAAAAGCACCTAAGGCAGTGGCTTCGGCAACTGCTATCGCAATTGTCTTAGTCCCATTCTGAAACTTCTCCATTTCGAATACGCCCATAGGACCATTCCATAAAATTGTTTTAGAACGCTTGATTACGTTTGCAAATTGCTCTTCAGCATTTGGTCCGATATCCAAGCCCATCCATCCATCAGGAATGGCGTTGCTAGGCGCAGTAGATGTTTGTGCATCTGCAGAAAAATTATCAGCAATAATACTATCGCTTGGCAAATGAATACAAACCCCTTTAGCCTCCGCTTTTTTCAAAATATCAAGTGCCATTTCCAACCGGTCATCTTCACAAAGACTCTTACCAATATGACCACCCTGCGCCTTCATAAAAGTATAAGCCATCCCACCACCAATAATGATGTCGGTAGCTCTGTTCAATAAATTTTCAATGATCAATATCTTATCAGAAACTTTTGCACCACCAATGATTGCAGTAAATGGTTTTTCACTGTTATGCATCACCTTTTCTGCGCTAGCTACTTCACCATTCATCAACAAGCCAAACATTTTGCTATCTGCAGTAAAGTATTTCGCAATTACTGCTGTGCTAGCGTGAGCCCTATGAGCCGTACCAAAAGCATCGTTCACATAAACATCACCTAGTTTGCTTAGTTTTTCTGCAAAAGCTTCGTCTCCCGCTTCTTCTTCCTTGTAAAAACGAAGGTTTTCTAACAACAATACATCGCCGGGTTTCAATGCACCAGCCAATTCAACAGCAGACTCTCCAATGCAGTCATCTGCAAACTGAACATCAATACCACCAAGTAATTCACTAAGATGCATGACAATGTGCCTCAAAGAATATTTATCTTCTGGTCCACCCTTTGGTCTCCCTAGGTGACTCATCAAAATAACACTTCCTCCATCAGTTAATATCTTTTTGATAGTTGGGATAGCTGCCCTCATTCTATTATCGTCTGTGATAGCAAGGGTTTGTTTGTCTAAAGGAACATTAAAATCCACACGGATCAATGCTTTCTGCCCTGAAAAATTGTGTTCTGAAAATTTGCTCATTATATAAAATTTTAATTGTGAAAAAGAAATTGAAAATGGAGATAGTTTTTCATAACCGCTCAAAAGTAAAGTAAAAATGAGTTGTATAAGCTAAAATTGCATCATTAAACCCTCACTATAACATTATCTACGGCTGCCCGAGTAATTAGTTTTTCACAGAACAACGACATTTTAATGTAAGCTTATGAAAAACACTTTACATTAAGAATACTATTCAATTATATTTGCCAACTGCCAAGAGTTTTATCATACAATAAGGCTTGGCAAAAAAGGAAACAATATGATTTTGAACTATTTAAAAAATTGCTAACAGGATGGAGACATTAATGGTTATAATAACAGGGGTAGTAACCCTTGTTATCGGGGTTGTAGCGGGGAAGATGGTTTTCGCTAAGAATACAAAACAAGAACTTGAAGACGTAGAAGCCAAAGCACAAGCTATCCTAAAAGAAGCTGAATTGCGAGCCGAAACAATCAAAAAAGAAAAACAATTAGAAGCCAAAGAGAAATTTGTACAACTTAGAGAACAGTTTGACAATGAAATTCTAGAACGTAATAAAAAGATTGCTGAATCTGAAGCTAGAGCCAAACAGAAAGAAAACGAGATTAATCAAAGAGCTAACTCAATTGCTCAGAAGGAAGGTAATCTAGACAAACTAATCAAGGATCAAGACGTAATAAAAGACAACCTTAACAAACAAATTGCAGACACTAACACTGTTAGAGAAAATCTTAACAAACAGATTGAAGCTGTCAACGTACAGAAAGCGCAGTACGAAAAGCACGAACAAGAGCACCAACAAAGGTTGGAAGCAGTTGCGGGATTGACTGCTGAACAGGCTAAGGCACAGTTGATGGAAGCCATGAAGGCTGCCGCTCATTCTCAAGGATTGGTACTTCAACAAGAAATAATTGAAGATGCTAAACTAAAAGCTAACAAAGAAGCACGTAAGATTGTGATTCAAACCATTCAACGTACTGCTGCTGAGCAAACAATTGAGAACACTGTTTCTGTCTTTAACTTAGAAACAGATGAAATTAAAGGACAAATCATTGGTCGTGAGGGTAGAAACATCCGTGCATTGGAAGCAGCAACAGGTGTGGATTTGATTGTTGATGATACTCCAGAAGCAATCGTTCTTTCTTCTTTTGACCCATTGCGTAGAGAAGTTGCCCGTTTGAGTTTGCAACGTCTGATTGCAGATGGTCGTATTCACCCTGCCCGAATTGAGGAAGTGGTAGAGAAAACCCGCAAACAACTAGAAGAACAAGTGTTGGAGATAGGTGAACGTACTGTAATAGAACTAGGTATTCACGGTCTACACAAAGAATTGGTGAGAATGGTTGGCCGTATGCGTTTCCGTTCTTCTTATGGTCAGAACTTGTTGATGCACAGTCGTGAAACTGCCAACCTTTGTGGCATCATGGCGGCTGAATTAGGTTTAAATCCTAAGTTGGCAAAACGTGCTGGTTTGTTACACGATATAGGTAAGGTTCCTGATGAAGAAACAGAACTGAGCCACGCATTATTGGGTGCTAAACTAGCTGAGAAGTATGGAGAAAATCCTGCTATCGTGAATGCAATTGGTGCGCACCACGATGAAATGGAAATGCAATATGTAATTTCTCCAATCATACAAGCTTGCGATGCCATCAGTGGTGCGAGACCGGGTGCTCGTCGTGAGATTATGCAACAATACCTGCAACGTATTAAAGACCTGGAGTTGTTGGCGCAAGGATATAAGGGTGTAGAAAAAGCATATGCCATTCAAGCAGGACGTGAACTACGTGTGATTGTTGAAGCGGATAAAGTAACAGATGGTGATAGCGACAAGCTTAGCTTTGAAATTGCTCAGAAGATTCAAACAGAAATGACCTATCCCGGTCAGATTAAAGTAACTGTTATCAGAGAGAAGAGAGCTGTGAATGTTGCGAGGTAATTATGAGTTATCAGTTATACGTAATAAGTTTTAGGTAATAAGTTATTAGTTTTCATGTAGCAAAGTCCCAAATGGTTTATACTGTCTGGGACTTTTTATTTGCGGTAAGCCGTCGTCGGATCTTCCATTATATAAAATGAATTGAAACGTACTGCTTCATCCTTTAGATAAGAAACATTCTTCAGGCTACGATAAATGCCCCATTTGGGTCTGATAAAAGAATTCCCTTCCCTGAATGTTTTTATATCAGTGGTATTGTACGATAAAAGTGTTTTACCATTACTTACCTTTTTTATAACAATAGCGTAACTACCTTTTGCTCCAACCGTAATTACTTCTGTTGCCTCTACCCAAGTACCTAGAAAAGAGCCAAGAGAAACTTCCTGTAAAATAGAGGTTGGCGCAGTTTTGTCTGCTCGATAGATTAGTTGCAATGTATTGAACCCATTTTTGCCATATCGGGGCGAAAGCGTAAAGAGGGGTTCACCTTCATCGCCACCCACACATTTTATCTGGTGAATATGGGTAAAGCTTGGCGAAGGTTGAAAGTCGGGCGACAATCGAAATTTCCACTTATAGGTAATGGTTTCGCCAGGAGTGCCTTTGAGACTATCTGGTGAAGGCTCATAGGTCTTTATCTCTACCCGTTGTCTATCAAAATTCTCACAGCGGTCATTGTCTATGGCAGCATGAACCATAAACTCAAATACCCATTGTTTGAGGGTTTCGTCCCACACTTCTCTTATGTGCCTACCAAATTGGGGGTGGTTGGTGCATTGATCAGGGGTTTCTTCAGCGTGAGCTCCCGGTGCCAATGCACTATCTATTAATTCATAAGTATGTCCTTTACCATTGGCTTCTAGGAGTGTTTGGGCGGAGGAAAATGCAGGATAAACCAGTATCGAAGTAAGTAAAAGGGCAAGTAATTTCATTTTATAATGTTGTCATCAAATATAGATTATTTCAACATTATCCTCTCAAGAAGTATAATTCATGATGTATTGCCAGCCAAGCCAATTGCATAGCTTGAGTAGGTTAATTGATTGGCTCGCAAAGCCAATCAATCATGTTGAGTAAGCCAATTGATTATGTGAGTTAGGTTAATTGATTGGCTCGCCAAGCCAATCGATCATGTTGGGTAAGCCAATTGATTATGTGAGTTAGGTTAATCGATTAGCTCGCCAAGCCAATCGATCATGTTGAATAAGCCAATTGATCATATTGAGCAAGACCATTGATTGTGTCAAGTAGGTTAATTGATTCGC
Source organism: Chitinophagaceae bacterium (assembly GCA_947452925.1). GTDB lineage: Bacteria > Bacteroidota > Bacteroidia > Chitinophagales > Chitinophagaceae > Parasediminibacterium. Next base: position 6,580 of record CANGFK010000006.1, read on the forward strand.
TCTTCAAGCCAATTGATTATGTTGGGTAAGACCATTGATTGTGTCAGGTAGGTTAATTGATTAACCGCTCAAGCTGTTCAAAGAACTTGTCGAACTATCCTTTTATCAGAATTAGCTATACTAAACTTAAAGTATTTAATCCTACCTCCCCCCTTTCTCTATTACTAAGTATCCTATAATTTACTAGAATAAAACGCTGTTATGATGCAAAAATGTTTAGACTCCTTCTGATAGTAGCAATTGTAGTAACTAGAATAAGTAGTATCCGCGCTCAGGAAAAAAGTAATCTCTCCGTAAATGGACTCAAGGAAGTAGTAGAAGTGTTTCGGGATGAATGGGGCATCAACCATATCTACGCCAAAAACCAGCACGACCTATTCTTTGCCCAGGGATATTTGGCAGCTAAGGACAGGCTGTTTCAGTTCGAAATATGGCGCCGTCAGGCAACGGGTACCGTCGCTGAACTATTGGGTGAAAATTTAAAGGCTTATTAGACAATCTCCATTATCATGAATCTATTATCACAACCTTTAGGAAATAAATCAAACGGAAATATATAAATAAACAAAGGCTGCCTCAATCTGAGACAGCCTTTCTCTTTAACAAAACAAACAAACAACAAACAAACAATTATTCTCCAGTAAGTGTAAGCGGATAAGCATAAGTACCTTGGAAACCAGGATAAATACCCATCAATCTCACTGTACCTCCCTTAGCATTGGTTAATGCTTTCTTTAGGTCATCTACATTCTTTATCTCTTCATCATTTACACTAGTAATTACAAATCCGTCTTGCATTTTAGTCGCTTTCAACAAACCTTCTTTTATCTTTTTCACCAATACGCCACCACCTATGTCATTGGCAGAAGCGACTTTCTTGTCAAGATTTTCCAGATCAGCACCCAATGACTCAATGATGCTCTTGTTTTTAACGACATCTGTATTGCCCACTTTATTTTTTAGTATTACATTGGCGGTTGTTTCCTTGCCATCTCTTAAGTAGGTGATGGTAATTTTGTCACCCGGTTTGTAGCGTGCAACTTGTTCCACCAATTCAGGGCCAGTTACTACTTTCACTCCATTGATTTTGGTAACCACATCTCCTTTTTTAATGCCAGCTAAGTTTGCAGCACCACCAGCAGGTGTTTCCATCACGTACACACCATCTACATCTTTAATGCCTTGTTTGGCTTTCTCCTCATCGCTCATGGATTCATTAGGATAAGAAATACCTATGAATGCTCTTTGTACAGTACCAAATTTGATGATGTCGTTCACTACTTTCTTCACAATGTTCACTGGAATTGCGTAGGAATAACCAGCATAAGAACCAGTTGGAGAGGCAATAGCAGAGTTGATGCCTATCAGTTCGCCATTGGTATTAATCAATGCACCACCACTATTACCCGGATTTACCGCAGCATCTGTCTGGATAAAAGATTCTACAGGGGTAGAACTTTGCTTTTCGTTGATGTTGATGCTTCTTGCTTTTGCACTCACAATACCCGCAGTAACGGTTACATCCAGGTTTAGTGGATAGCCAATTGCAAGCACCCATTGTCCCAGTTTGGCATCATCGCTATTACCATAAACAAGGTAGGGTAGGGCTTTAGCATCAATCTTCAATACCGCCAAATCACTACTAGGGTCAGTACCCAAAAGTGTTGCTTTATAACTTTTTTTATTGGTAAGGGTGATGTTTATTTCGTCTGCGCCGTCAACAACGTGGTTGTTGGTTACAATCAAGCCATCTTCGCTTATTATTACACCACTACCACTTGCTCTCTGTTCAGGAATAGTCTGAACACGAGGGCCATTAAAAAATTGTTCGAATAAATCGCCTCCAAACATGTCTCCAAAAGGGTTCTTTTGCTGAGGAGCATTGCTGGTTACCTGACGTGCTTTTGTTTTTGTTTTAATGTGGACCACAGCAGGAGTTGCGGACAAAGCAGCAGATGTAAAGTCTATGTTGGAACTCGGTCCGTTGTTGCCACCGAAGAAACCAGCATAATTGGAGGGTATTTTGCCGGGCTCCTGTACATTGGCATACTGGCTTTGCATTAGTTTAGTGTATCCAAAAACACTTACTAATGCAGTTGTGGCACTAATGCCCACAATCGTTAAGATGTTTTTTACATTCATAGTACTAATTTTTTTGTGCATTAAACAAATTATATGCCTTTCCAAGTGTAAATAAACAAACCTGTTGCTTAGTCAGTTTGAAGCGCTCTTCTATTAACATTTTTTTTGCGACTAAGCTCATTTTGTCAGTTTTTGTTAATAGAAACTGCAATATTTACAAGTACTCAACGGCAGTAAATGTAATAGTACCTTTGGCAAGTTTTCGTTAAAAAGTAATTAAGTAAATAAATAACTGGATGAATGGCAAATAACTACTTTCAATTCAAGCAATTTTTGATACACCAGCGGTATGCTGCTATGAAAGTAACCACCGATGCCTGTTTATTTGGCGCATGGGCAGCAAGCAAAATTGAGCATGGAGAATGGGGAAGCATTCATAAAACAGTGCTAGATATAGGAACTGGAACAGGATTATTGACCTTGATGCTTGCACAAAAGAATCCATCTGCTTTGATTGATGCAGTAGAAATAGAGGTAGAAGCAGCAAAAGAAGCAGCAGATAATTTGGGCAAGTCGGTTTGGCAAGATAGGACTAAAGTGATTAATGAGGACATTCTTAGTTATAAATCAAATGAACAGTATGATTTTATTATTACCAATCCTCCCTTTTTTGATAATGACTTGAAAAGCGACTCTAATCAACGAAACCTGGCTATGCATAGTGAGGCATTGAGTTTAGATGAATTGTTAGGTTCCATAAAAAGATTACTAAAGGCAGATGGTCAGTTTGCCATCTTGCTTCCTACGCATCGTTTTATTGAGTTTGAGAAAAAGGCATTAGCGGAAGAATTTCATCTAAAAGAAAAGGTATTGGTAAAACAAACGCCGAAGCACACTGGATTCCGAAGTATGCTTTTATTTGGTTTTGAGAAAGTAGTTACGCTTGAAAAGCAGTTAATTATAAAAGAAAACGAAGCTTATACAGTGGATTTTATTGCCTTATTAAAAGACTACTATCTATACCTATAAATATCCTTTAAAAAATGTATAAATACATCTAGCCAAATTCCCCTACTTTTGCCGCCTAAAAATTTTTAAGTAAAATGAAAACAGTTACAATCGAAGGACAATTGAGAACCGGAGTTGGCAAAAAAGCTGCCCGTCAACTACGCGCTCAAGAATTAGTGCCAGGTGTAATTTATGGTGGGCCAACTGAATTGACTTTTGCTGCTCCAACAAAAGCTTTCAAACCATTAGTATACACAGGCGAATTCCAGTATGCACAAGTGAATCTGGAAGGGAAAAGTTATAAATGTATTTTAAAGGACTTACAGTTTGATACTGTAACCGATGCATTAATCCATGTAGATTTACTTGAATTGGTTGATACCAAGAAAGTAATCGCCGATTTGCCATTGAAGTATGTAGGTACTTCAAAGGGTGTTAAAGAAGGTGGTAAGCTCGTTGTAAAGATGAAGAGCATAAAGGTGAAAACACTTCCTAAGTTCTTGAAAGAATTTATTGAGGTAGACATCACAAATCTTGCTTTGAACGAAAACTTACGTGTGTCAGATATCGTAACATCTGATTATGAAGTTATGAACTCTCCACGTATTCCAATCGCTTCAGTAGTAATGACTCGTCAGTTGAAACAAGCAGAAGCAAGTGCTGCAAAAGACGAAAAGAAAAAATAATCTTTCTGAATCATTTAATAAAAGAGCCTCTTCAATTGAAGAGGCTCTTTTTGTTTCTAGCAACCTGTAACCTATAACGTACATCTCTTGTTAGTTCATAGAGTTCTTCTTGCCCCAAACCCAATAAACAATTGCACCAACCAAAATTAAAGACAAACCATAGAAACTCACCCAGGGTTTTAAGGTGAAGCCATAATATAATATCCACGCATTGATTCCTAAAAATAGAACTGGCGTAAAAGGATATCCCCAAGTTTTGTATGCATGTGGTTGATTGGGGAAGCTTTTACGTAGTTTGAAGATGCCGAAAACCGTCAGGCTTGTAGAGAGCGTTAGCGTGAAGCCAATAAGGTCAATTACAAATTGAAACTGGTTTATCAACACCAATACGGCTGCTACTAATGACTGTGTAATGATGGCATAAGAAGGTGAACCGTGTTTGTTTGTACGTGCTAGAAAAGCAAGTTTAGGCACTTCTCCTTGTAGGCAAGCACTCACACGTGGGCCTGCAAATGTCATAGCGCTGATGGTACTTACCAATGAAATGGAGATTATAATCGCCATCAATGAGGCACCAATCTTACCAAACATATATTGTGCCGCCACAAAACCAACTTCTAGTTGTCCCTTCATTGCATCAACGGGCGCTGCGTGCAGAAAAGCCCAGTTGAGTAATACATATAATACTGTAACAATACCCGTTCCTGCAATTAGTGCAACAGGGAGCTTCTTTTCGGGATTCTTCATTTCACCAGCAATGTATGAAGCTGCATTCCACCCTGTGTAGGCATAAGAAACCCAATAGAGATTCACACCAAAGAAAGGGCTTGTGAAAACTTCTTTCCATGCTTTAGCTGAAGGATAGACATTGATAGTGTGGTGTACTTTGGTAAGAAATCCTGCTGCTATCAAGAAACAAATGATACAAATATTGGCAATAGTTGCTAGTTGCTGAAATTTGCTTCCGATGATTACATGCCATGCGTGAATGACGGTTATAAGTACAAGCATTCCTAGCCCTGTGGCAAGAATGGGCAACACAGGAAATACGCTGTGCAGGTAGTTTCCTAAGGCAATGGAAACTGCTGCCACCGGAGCTGCAAAACCTACAAAAGCCGACACCCAGCCAGCAAGAAAGCCTAGCATTGGATTGTAAAGATTCTTTAGAAAGTTATATTCTCCTCCATTATTGGGGAATGCAGCACCAAGTTCTCCATAAACCAACGCCCCACAAACAGCGATGATACCTCCTACTACCCAAAGCATCAGCACAGCAAAGATTGATTGCATATTGCTAAGCTGAAAGCCTAGACTGGTATAAATACCGCTTCCAATCATATTGGCAATTACAAGCGCAATTGCTGTTGGAATGCCTAGTTGTCTTTTCATGTTTCTTTTGTCTGTCAATTTAGGTAGATGAAGTTTGTTGCTCTCAAATGTAAAGGAACATGGGATTTAAATATGGTTTTGTACTTTGAAAGGTGAAAATAGGTTCTAGTTGATGTAATTAAAAAATGATTAAATGAAAACAATATTGCTTTTGTTATGTCTTGCAAAAGGAAGTATTCTAAAATATGTTTTATTCAAATGTGTTGGGATGATAAGTTACTAGCGACTTTTTTGCCTTAATTTGAATTAAAAATAGTATTTTGGCAGTTCAACAACACTCTTTTCTAACTTTAAACAATCTAAAAGTAAAACACATGAGGACACTTATTACGCTTTTATTAGTCTCTTGTTCGTGCATTTTGTTTGCACAGAAGACAAAAGTTTCAGGTATTGTTACAAATAATGGGGCGCCTTTGGAAGGTATTCTGGTCAAGGTAAAGTCCTCAAAATCTGGTACTGCAACAAGCAAGGATGGTTCTTTCACTGTCTCTGTTGCTGCAATCGATGATCTGGAAATTAGCGGTATAGGCTTTACCACCAAGAAAGTACACGTTACAAATGCTAGTTCAAATTTGAGTATTGTTTTGGAAACAAGTGCGGTAGAACTAAAAGAGGTTGTGATGGTGGGTAGCCGACGTGGCGGAAGGGTGAAAACAGAATCACCTGTACCAATAGATGTCATAAATGTAAATCAAACTGGACAAACTACCGCTAAGCCAGACCTAATGAGCCAATTGAACATGGCGGTTCCTTCATTCAACTATAACAAGCAAAGTGGTGCAGATGGTTCTGATGCCATAGATTTTGCTAGTTTGAGGGGCTTAGGATTTGACCAAACACTTGTACTGGTGAATGGTAAACGTAGGCACTTGTCTGCCTTTGTAAATCAACTCGGAACTAGAGGGCGTGGTAATAGCGGTACCGATTTAAATGCAATACCAGAAGCTGCAATAGATAGGATTGAGATATTGCGCGATGGCGCATCAGCACAATATGGTTCTGATGCAATTGCTGGTGTATTAAACATTATACTAAAAAAAGACATTGATCATTTGTCCGTAAATGCTGGCTGGTCTGGTTACTATGACCACAAATACAATACATTGAACAATGTTGAACCAAGTCAGTACTATACAAGTTCATGGATCGATGGAAAAACATTTACACTAAGCCTTAATGACGGTTTTAAGATTGGCAAAAACGGAGGTTTTATCAATATTGGCGCGAACTTTCTAAATCAAGGAAAAACATTCAGAGCCGTGCCTGACACAAACGTATCTACCAATGACCATGCATTAACACCAAATGTTTGGAGAAGGGCTTTTGGTGATGGCAGTGTTACTTCGGGTGGGGCAATGTTTAATGCTGAATTACCAATAGCAGGAACTAAAACAACTTTTTACACTTTTGGAGGCTATAATTACAAGAACTCTAATGTGTATGCATGGACGAGAAATTTTTCAGCTGATCCTCAGAAATTTCCAACAAATCCTGATGGAACTTTAATATTTGTTCCAAGCATAATGCATGTTGCGGGTGCGTCTGATGGCACAATTTCTCCTAATAATGTATTTTATAATCCACAAGAAGATGTTCATGTAACAGATATTTCCTATGCTGCTGGTTTTAAAGGAACTGCTAGCTGTGGTTGGGACTGGGATGTAAGCAATGTATTTGGCTATAATGATTTTCACTATTATGGAAAAAACACCTTTAATGCTACCTTGAATAACTCACTTCCCGCATCTTCAATAAAAACAGGATTTGATGATGGTGGATTTAACTTCTTACAAAATACAACTAACTTAGACCTTAGTAAGCATTATGAAACTGTTGCTAATGGATTAACAGTTGCCTTGGGTGGAGAATTTCGTTATGAGAAGTATAAACTATACGCGGGAGAACCAGATTCGTATGGTTACGACGTTGCAAACAAACTATTTCCAAGTCTATATGGAAGCGGAGATGAGGATTCATTAAGAAAACCTGCATCTGGTTCACAAGGGTTTCCCGGATTTACACCATTCGATGCCACTTCTGCAACAAGAACCAACGTGGGTGGATATGTAAATGCTACCCTTGATGTGACCAAGGACTGGTTGATTGATGCAGCTACTCGATTTGAGAATTATTCAGACTTTGGCTTTGTAAACACATATAAATTAGCTACAAGATACAAAGTTGCAGAAGATTTCAATGTCAGAGGTTCTGTTAGTACAGGTTTTAGGGCACCTAGTTTGCAACAGCTGAATTTTAGCAATACCAACACAAACGTTCAGAAGATAAATGGTGTTCCGTCTTTGGTTTATGTGAAATTAGTGCCTAATTATAGTTCGATTGCAAGGGCAGTTGGTATACCTAAATTGAAGCAGGAGACTTCTGTAAATTATAGCTTAGGATTTAGTCTGAAACCTGCAAAAAACTTGACCGTAACAGTTGATGGATACCTTATTAAAATGAAAAACAGGATAGTTATCACTGGTAATTACGGTGCCGCTATACCTGCTTTGAAGGATGTATTAGCAAATAATAATCCCCCACTGTTTGCTGCCAACTTTTTTGTGAATGCAGTAAATACAACCAACACAGGCGTTGATATTGTAATAGACTACACAAAGAAGTGGGGCAAAAATGGTTTCAAGGCGCTCCTTGCAGGAAACATTCAGAAAGTAAATATTGATAACATCAACGTTCCTTCCGATTTAGGGACAAGTTATGCAGACCAACAAGCGTTCTTTAGTTCAAGAGAGCAGGCTTTCCTGATTGCTTCTGCACCTAAAACTAAGTTCTCTTTAGCGCTTGAATACTCTTACAATAATTTTGCAATTGGAACTCACCTCACTCATTTTGGCAAGCTTGTAACCAAGGGATTTGGTAATAGCAGCCTGGCGGGTGCGCCAGATAATGGGCCTGGTGGGGCAGGAATCTCTGACCAATATTCTGGTTGGGATCCTTACACAGCAAAAGATGATGGTTCTGGTGCAATACCTGAGGACTTTGTGTTTAATGGTAAATTAGCTACTGATATTTACACATCATACAAGGTTTCAAGATCTGTATCTATAACGGTTGGTGCTGATAACATATTTAATGTTCATCCAAATCTGGCAGTTACTAAAGGTGCACACCAAAGTTCTTGGGGAGACAGTGAATCGGGTGGGCCGTTTGATTCAGTTCAGATGGGTTTCAATGGTCTGAGGTTATTTACCAAGCTAGCTTTTAATTTCTAGTAAATAAACAAATGCACGAATGTTCAGTAATAAAAAAGGTGGCAACAATTGTTGCCACCTTTTTAGTTTCGGATATTGGAATGTCTTACTTATTAATAATCACTTTATAAGATTGTTTGAAACCACTGTCGTCGTATGCTGTGACAATATACTCACCTGCATAAAACGTTGCAGTCTCAATGATGGATAACGTACTTCCCTGCCCAATCGTTCTGCTTGCTACTGTTTGTCCTTTCATATTGGTAAGGATGAGGTGTATATCATTTTTGAGTAAATCACCTACTTGTATAATCAGATAATCCGAAGTAGGATTAGGAAATACTTTCAAGTTAAATGAAGCTTTCTTATTTCCTCCGACGCTGATAGTGCTTGAGTATTGAGTTTTGCCATCAATATCCCATTCTTTTAGTCTGTAATAGACCGTAACTGAAAAATTGGATTTATCGGTATAGGAATATTCATTCTGCAAATTGCCCAAACTTGTTACACTTCCAATTTTTTGAAATGTTTTACTGTCGGTACTTCTCTCCACGTCAAATCTGCTACTGGTTATTTCGTTACTTGTCTTCCATTTCAAAAGAGTTGAATTGTTGATAATCCTCCCTGTGAATGATAAAAGCGTTACAGGTAAACTACTGCCAGTATACTGCGTTACACCTGTTGTTGGTACAGAACCAGTCTTTGAGTTGGCATAGACACCGTAAAAGGTAGGTCCAACCACATAAGGGTAAGCCGAATTCCAGTTAGCGTCTACGGTCGTAAAATAACAGTAAATTCCTTTTGGATATTCTGGCGTTACACAGAAACGTCCATTGTGCTCATCCAGATAATCGGGTGTTACTGCTGAAGTCGTATCATAATAGTAGTCTTCTCTAAAATACCCCAAGAAATAGGTAGTGCTGACGTCGGGACCTGACTTCACAGAAGATCCATCGGAATAAGTATTTCTCTTGGTTAAATTTCTTAGTCTAAAACTGGATTTCATTCTTACAATACCGCCTGTACCATCTACATTTTTATATGCATAAGCACCATAAATAGGGAATCCATCATACGTGAAGCCTAATAAAGGGGAATGTTTGGTGCTGTCCATTGTATACAGTCCATCCGAGTTGTATAAGTTGCATACGGTGGAAACGTTCTTTAAATCAAACTTAAAAGCACTTGGGTTTTGGTGATGATGGTAATTCGTTCCTGCCGGGTGTCCTTTGGCACAATCAAAACCTATCAGTTCACCAACAATCGCATCTCTGTTCCATACGCCATCACCTGAGCCTCCTCCTGGCCCACCTGCTAAAGTATTGCTTGTGCTATTCCAGGAATAACCATCCCTATAATCAAACAAGGCAACGCCATTAATGAATATTCCTATGTTGCCCCCTGAAGTACTCGTATGGCTACCACTCTGAACCTGTGGATTTAGTGGTATCTTAAAAACAGTATTTTGGCTTCCTGCATTATTGGGATTCTTATCAAAATAAGGACCTGTGGGATAAGAAGGCAAGCCATTGGCTCTTATGTAAGCATACGTAGAGGAATAATAGACCGTTTTTACATTAGCAGAATCTGCATCTTGTACAGGTGTGTAAGTCCCTTTTACGTAGTGACTAGCCTTTACGCCAGTAGTATTTAATAACCAAGCGGTGATGGCGGGGTTTGTTTGGGCATTGCTAGTTAGAAAGCAAGCCAATAGTGTAGATAGAATAGTTGTCCTTGTCATGTTGTTTGTATTTAAGTCGTTGTATTTTAATAGACGTTACAGTGAAAATAAACCTTCGCTATTAGTGAATAATATTCTTGGGATATCCAAACTGCTCGTTGTACAGAAAGCTTTTGTCTGTGAGGGTGTATAAGAAAGCAATGAGATCAACCTTGTCGTTGGAAGTTAGCACTATTAGCTTTTGAAGCTGTTTTGATAAGGTCTTGCCTCTGACGATTCCGTTGGTGTAATGATTCAGAACTTGTTGCAATCGCACAAATCTGCCGTCATGCATATATGGATAGCTGACTTGTATGTTGCGAAGCGTAGGAACTCTGAACTGTAAATAGTTGGCGGAATCTTGCGTAATACGCATTCTGCCATTGTCTTTCAAAGAAGTATCTACGGGTAAACCATTGTTTTCAAACTGATTGTTGGTGAATAGTGGTTCTCTATGGCAGGAAGCACAGTTGGCTCTAAACAAACGGTAGCCATTGTTTTCTTGCTCAGTGAAGGTTGCTTCGCCTCTTTGTACGCTATCATATTTTGCATTGTAACTCATTAGGGTAAGCATAAACTGAGACATCGCTTTCAAGGTGTGTTCACCAGTGATAATGCTATCGCCAAAGGCCCTAGAGAATAATTTAGGATATAGATTAGTATGTTGCAACTTACTTACTACATGTTTGATAGATTCATCCATTTCATCGGGATTACTCATTGGTGCCAATGCCTGCATATCCAGATGTTTGACTGCGCCATCCCACATGAAAGAAGTATTCCAGGCAAGATTCATCAGTGCAGGTGCATTGCGGGTGCCTATTTTGTTGTCGATGCCATGACTAAATGGGTGGTCTATGTGTGTGAATGCAGAATAGGGGGAGTGGCAGGTAGCACAAGAAATGGTGCTGTCTCTGGAAAGTATCGGATCATAAAACAAAGCTCTCCCCAAGGCAATCTTATCGGTAGTAAGTGGATTTTGGGTAAAGTCATATTCGGGTTTCGGCCATCCTTTTGGAACAATAAAGCTGATGCTATCTGTTGCTTTATAAGCAGATATAGTAATGCTAATTATCAATAAAAGTACTATCAGCTTTTTCATATTGACGGATACTTTTACTTAATGTCATATTGAGAATGGAAACATTTAGCCAGTTGTTCTGCTACCCTCAAAGCATCTTTCCCGGGCGTCATCAGTTGATTTGTTTGGGCTAAATTTAGTAGGCGCAAGAACTTTCCTATATCAAGATAGGCAACAGTATTTATGTCCTTGGAGGCAGACAATTGTATCCGCTGCAAAGTATTATAAGGATAATGATAGCCACCAATATGAAACTCAAATGCATGATGTCTTGTATTACATAACGGACTCGTTCCCTCCAGTTTAAAGTTGATATACCCACTTTGCCAGGTCCAATACATGCCTCGCATCGGGTCCAAATCGCCTCCTTGCACGCCCATCACATTGGTGGCACTATCTATTCCTAAATTAAAAGAAAGAATATCGAAGTCTTTTTGGTTAGAGAAAGCAAGTGGTAAGGAGCACGTTTTTTCATTAGCAGCATCAACTAGGTGGTAACTGTTGGGCTCTTTCCAAACTAAAATCCTATTGTTATACAACTCAATTCCCGAGATATAAAACTTCAAACTGCGAATTTCTATGCTGTCTTTGTCATTAGAAAAGAAGGAAGAATCTTGTAGTTGAATAGGCTCTGTAGATATCTGTGGTTTGTTATAAACAGAAACAAACCTCAATTGCAGCGTAGTGTCTTTTTGAGCAGAAGCAAGTAAACTGCTGATTAATAATAATAAAAAAGAAACTATTCGCATTGCCGGATGATTTTTTTGGTGTGTACGCAAAGTACTCACTTTTTATGACGTTATAAAACCAAGTTTCCTTTAGCAATGCCTTTCATGTCTCTACTTATGTACAAATTTGGTGAGCGTTTGCGAATACAGGACACTAGATTTTGCAGCACCTGTATTCTGCTGCCATACCTCATAACGCACCACTCCCACACCTGGCGACACGTAAGTAACATAGCTGGTTACGCCTTTGCAATCTTGTATTTGAATCACGTTTTTCTGGCAGGTATATCCAGCAATGTTATTGGTTGTTACAAAGCCATAAGTATTTTGTATGAAGGCGCAAGATAGACTGGTGAAGCCTGAGTAGGCTGGTAAGATTTGAGCACCATCTGTGGTGGAACTTCCCCAAAACAAGTAGCGGCCATTGGAAGAGTCTAGTCCTAAAATGTCATAAAGACCATTGCTCAATGGATAGTTGGTGTAGTAGCCCCCATAGCCGAAGCAGCCTGTGGAGTCGTTTTCTACAACTGCCCAATAGGGATTACCTACTACGGTAATAGTGTTATTTAATACTTCTGCACTATCCGTCAAAACTCCTTTGAAGGCATAGGAAGTAGTATCGAAAGTAGAATCCTGATAATACCATTTGTTGCCAACCGAAAGTGGTAGCAAGGCAGTAGGACTGATGTTGTCCTTGTTCGTATTAACCACCTGTGCATCTTTTTTACATGCTATAATGGTCAATGTGAGCGCAACAGTGGTAAGGAACAGTGCAAAATACTTTTTCATGATAGATACTTTTTGGGTAAGACATGCAAATATTGAAATTTGTTTCCTTGTTTATTGTTAAAAAAGGTATTTAGGTGATTTTCCTATTCAAATGGAGACTGCACTAGCCAGTTTTAAGGCACTGAATCAGGCGCATGGCTGTAAAAACCACGTGAATGACGACATGACTCACCTGAATAACTGAAAGATTCACCTGAATGGCTCCATGATTCACTTGAATGAGGTGAGGATTCACCTGAGTCCCGTCTTGATTCAAGTAAGTGACGACAGGATTCACCCGAATAACTGAAAGATTCACTTGGGTGACACCATGATTCGCATGAATCATGACGGGACTCAAGTGAATAAATGGCGGTATCGAGCAAGGGTATGTCCAATTTTATCAGTATATAAACCAATATCTTTAGAAGCTGTTTGAGTTAATTGTTTAGAATTACTTATTGGTGTTTATTTGATTGGAACAAGGCAAATTTTGCAACCATAGTCCAACGCCTAAGGTGAAAAATTTAACGCAGTTGCAGTCAATATTAAATCCTGTAAAGAATATCAAATAATTAACTCAAACAGTTTCTTAATTAAGAGTTAGCCACAAATACTCAAAGGCAGAAAGATGCTTAACCAAACGACTTTGGTGTATAAACAGAAAATAGGGAAATCTAATCGTAACTAAGCTTCTGGTTCATAACCTAAAATACTTACCGTTGTGGATAAAAGCCTGCCCCTTTTCACAAAGCTTTGTTGGATATTTGAACGCTCACTCAGGTTATAGGTTATAAGATATGAGTTATAAGTGAAACGATAATTTGCTTCTAAACTCATAACTCATAATTCATAACTCATAACTAAAAAACATGTGTCAATTTTCTCATCTTCACGTTCATACGCAGTACTCCTTGTTGGATGGTGCGGCCAATATTGGTGACCTCTACAAGAAGGCTGCTAAGTATAATATGCCTGCCATTGCCATCACCGATCATGGTAATATGTTTGGTGCTTTTGAGTTTGTGGCGCAGGCTTGGAAGAACACTAAAGTAGTTGGTAAGGACGCAAATGGTAAGGATATTCTGGAGCCGACCGTGAAACCTATTGTTGGTTGCGAGTTTTATGTGGTGGAAGATAGACATGCAAAAATTTTTACTAAGGATAAGAAAGACCATCGCTTTCATCAGGTGTTATTGGCAAAGAATAAGCAGGGCTATCAGAACCTGATAAAGCTTACATCACTAGGTTTTATAGAGGGGATGTACAGTAAATACCCACGTATAGATAAGGAACTGATTGAAAAGTATCATGAGGGATTGATTGCAACCACCTGTTGTATTGGAGCGTATGTGCCACAGACAATATTGAAGAAAGGGGAGGAAGAAGCTGAAAAAGAGTTTAAATGGTGGTTGGATTTGTTTGGGGAGGACTATTATATAGAGGTACAGCGGCACCAGATACCTGAGCAGGAAATCATCAACCAGACGCTTTTAAAGTTTGCAAAGAAGCACAATGTGCCGGTAATTGCAACCAATGATAGTCACTACACCAATCAGGACGATTATAATGCCCACGATATATTATTGTGTATCAACACGGGAGAGAAGCAGTCTACTCCGGGTTTCGATGACTTCTCTAATGATGATATCATGATTAAGAACCGTCGGTTTAAATTCCCTAATGATCAGTTCTACTTCAAGTCGCCAGAGGAGATGCAGAAGCTCTTTCATGATATCCCGGAGAGTATAGATAACACCAATCAGATAGTAGACAAGGTAGAGGTATTGAACCTGAAAAAGGATATTCTGCTACCTAACTTCCCTATTCCTCCCTCCTTTAAGGTACATGCTGATGATACCCTAAACCAGTGGGAATACCTGAAACACCTCACGTATGAAGGAGCCAAGGAACGCTATATAGACATCAGCGAGGAAGCGCAGACAAGGATAGATTTTGAGCTGAATACCATACGTATCATGGGTTTTGCTGGTTACTTTTTGATTGTAAGTGACTTCATAAAAGCTGGTCGGGATATGGGCGTATTCATTGGACCGGGTCGTGGTTCTGCCGCGGGTAGTGTGGTGGCGTATTGTACTGGAATAACCAATATCGACCCCATTAAATACAACCTGCTATTTGAACGTTTCTTGAATCCTGACCGTAAGTCAATGCCCGATATTGATACCGACTTTGATGATGAAGGCAGGCAAAAAGTAATGGATTACGTGGTGCAGAAGTATGGCAAGTCGCAGGTGGCTCAGATTATTACTTATGGTACGATGGCTGCCAAAAGTAGTATTGCTGATGTGGCGCGTGTGATGGATTTGCCGTTGGCAGAGAGTCGCGCCTTGACTAAAATGGTTCCCGACAAACCGGGGACTGATTTAGGAAGGGTATTGCAAGCACCATTAACTAAGAAAGATGGAGAAAAAAGTTTGGAAGAGAAGGAAGGTCTGCAACCAGAGGATCTGGATAATATTAGACAACTAAGAGAGATTTATAATGGAACTGACATTCGTTCGCAGGTATTGCATGAGGCGGAGAGATTGGAGGGAAGTGTGCGTAATACGGGTATTCATGCGGCTGGAATTATCATTGCCCCAAGGGATTTAACTGAACTGATTCCTGTGGCGACATCCAAAGAATCGGAGTTGTGGCTGACTCAGATAGAAGGTAATTCCATTGAAGATGCAGGAGTTATCAAGATGGACTTTCTAGGTTTGAAGACTTTATCTATCCTAAAGACTGCCTTAGAATTGATTAAGCAGAACCACGGAGATGACATTGTGATTGATGATATTCCGCTGGATGACGAGCTAACTTTTCAGTTGTATCAGAAGGGAGAGACCAATGCTACTTTCCAGTTTGAAAGTGTGGGAATGCAGAAGTACCTACGTGAGTTGAAGCCCGATAAGTTTGCGGATCTGATTGCGATGAATGCCCTTTATCGTCCCGGACCTATTGCCTATATCCCTAAGTTTATTCTGCGTAAACATGGTAAGGAAGAAATTACTTATGACGTGGATGATATGGCAGAATACTTGGAGGAAACCTATGGTATTACAGTATATCAGGAACAGGTGATGTTGCTTTCGCAGAAGTTGGCAGGTTTCTCTAAAGGAGATGCGGATGTACTGCGTAAAGCGATGGGTAAGAAGCAACTTTCGGTGTTGGATAAGATGAAGAAACAGTTTATGGATGGGGCAACTGCAAAGGGACACCCTAATGATAAACTTGAAAAGATTTGGACCGACTGGGAGGCATTTGCACAATATGCCTTCAATAAATCGCACAGTACCTGTTATGCTTTTGTGGCTTATCAGACTGGGTATCTAAAAGCTCATTATCCGAGCGAGTATATGGCGGCGGTGCTTAATCATGCCGGAAGTATTGATAAGATTACGTTTTTTATGGAAGAATGTAAACGCATGGGCATTAAAGTATTGGGCCCTGACGTAAATGAATCTTTGAAAGGCTTTGCCGTAAATAGTAAAGGACAGATACGTTTTGGATTAGGCGGATTGAAAGGAGCAGGCGATAATGCTGTAGAAAACGTAATTACGGAGCGTAAAAAGAATGGTCCTTACAAAGATATATTCGATTTTAGTGAGCGGATAGTGAGTAAGAATGTAAATAAGAAGTCCTTAGAAACCTTTGCACAGAGTGGGGCATTTGATTGCTTTCCTGACTTGCATCGTGCACAATATTTCTACACGGCTGAAGGAGATAAGGCATCAGGGTTGGAGAAGATAATCAACTACGGGCAGACGAAGCTTTCTACAGAAGCAAATACGGGAAATAGTTTATTTGGTGAATTGCCATCAGCAATGGATGTCCCTCAGCCAAAGATTGCCCCTTGTCCAGAGTGGACCTTGACGGAGCAACTAGACCATGAAAAGGATGTTACTGGGATGTTTATGAGTGGTCATCCACTAGATCATTATAGGTTTGAGTTGAAGCATTACGGTATTATGATACTTAGTGACTTTAATGAGATTAAAGAGAGTATCACGTTGTCTCAAGCCAATGTAGGCAAGAACTTTAAGATTGCAGGGTTGGTAACACAGGCACAACACCGCAAGACAAAGACCAACAGAGACTTCGGTATTCTTGCTTTAGAAGATTATAGCGGGAAGACCGAGCTCGCTCTTTTTGGAGAAGATTATGTACGCTTTAAACATTACTTAGAAATAGGGAAGAGTCTTTTTATAACCGGCATCTTCAAAGCACCTTGGAAAGAAGGGGCTGCTTATGAGTTTAAAGTTTCTAGTATGAGTTTACTGGAAACAGTAAAGCCTAATCTTACAAAAAATGTAGAGATAAGCGTTACGCCTACTACTATCAATAAGGAGTTTGTAGATTTCCTTACCAGGAATATGAAACAGAATCCGGGTAAGTCTGTACTGAAACTAAATGTTTATGACCCCGAACAGAACCTGAAAGTAAGTCTTCATACAAGCGATAAAGGCTTTGTAATGAACGATGATATGGCCGAGTTCCTGATGAATAATCTGGATATAGATGTGAGTGTTGCTGTTGCATAGTTAGTGATTAGTTATTAGTGTTTAGTGATTAGTTAAAGCAAGGTCTGTACTAATAACTAAACACTAATAACTAATCACTGCTTCAACGCTTCTTCCACCACCTTCCCTACGCATCCGCTAGGCATTTGTACGTGTAGTAAGGCAGTAATAGTTGCCGCAATATCTGTCATATAGGTCTCCCGGTTGGTATGCCCTTGCTTAATTCCCCATCCATAAAACACACAAGGAATATGCGCATCATAGGGCGCCCACAAACCGTGAGTAGTACCTGATTTACCATTGCCATACGCTTCAATAAATCCGGGTTTTAATACAATTTGTATGTCGCCACTACGAGTAGGGTAGTAGCCATTAGTCAACATGTCTTTTTCCTTTGAATTCAAAGCGGTAATGGCAATATCTTTCAAAGAAAACACACGTGATACTGCTTCATTCTGTTCTGTGTACTTTATGATTGTATTGATTATTGCCTTTTCATCTGCATGGGCAGAATCAATCGCAGCATGATTCAGGTGAATCTGGTAGTTCATCACATTAGTCACTAATTTATCGAGTCCGAATTGCTCTTTTAGTTTCGTATTGAGGCTTTTCACTAATTCATGTTCACTAAACAAACCACCCGGCAATTTATTCTCTTGCATAAAGCCCGGAACATGTGCCACACCATGGTCGGCAGAAAGGAAAAGGGTATACTGACCTTTGCCCACTTTCTCATCCAGATAGGTTATAAAAGCAGCTAAGTCTTTATCTAATCTAAGATAGGTATCTTCTGTCTCTAATGAATTAGGACCAAAGCTGTGACCCACATAATCGGTACTAGACAAGCTTACGCAAAGCATATCTGTTTCGCTACCTTTACCTAGTTGTTCGTTATCCAAAGCAGCTTCTGCAACTTCCAATGTCATCGAATTTCCAAAAGGAGTTGCTGCAATTGGCTGGTAGTTTTTGCCTTCGAACTTGGAAAGTTTATACGGAAACTTTGTTTGTTCTGTTCCAAAAGGTTTGTTTTCGTAGTCCTTCTCATCTGCAGTACTTTGGGTGTAAGTATCAATTGGATAGAGTGTATTCCAACCTTGTTCATAGAATTTTTCAACTGCTTTCTTAGCATTATAATCACTTACCCATTTTGGCAAACTAGCCATATAATAGGTACTCGTAATCCAGTTTCCAGTGGTCACATCATACCAATAAGCTGCATTGGCACTATGACCTGCGGGTAGTATCGAACCCCTGTCTTTTAAGGCCACCCCAATCACTTTACTTCTGAAGTTAGTCGCTAGTCTTATCTCATCGCCGATGGTGGTCACCAGCATATTCTTCGGACTTTGTTTGCCGCTATTGCCCTCATTTCCAACAGTAGTAACGCTGTTGTCTTCACTGCAATAGGTTTTCTTCTGTGCTAGCTTATCATACCAGTCGTTGCCTACAATGCCGTGTATGGCAGGTACCGAACCTGTGTAGATGCACGTATGTCCCGCTGCCGTAACAGTAGGAGTATAAGGAATAAAAGTATTGTCGCAACTGAAGCCTTCGCCCAACAAACGCTTAAAACCATTGCTCCCATATCGGTTATAATAACGATAAAGGAAGTCCCAACGCATCTGGTCCACAACTATTCCCACTACTAGTTTAGGACGTTTTATAGTTTCATTTACTTTAGCTTCCACAACTGGTTTAGTCTGTGCAGTGGCTGTATACAATAGTATAAAACCAATCAATATACTCAACACTCTTTTCATTATTGCTTGTTTGACGCAAATGTAATATTTACTGCCACTGATTGACATTAAGTTATAATCAACAAAAAGGAATCCTTAACAACCCTAATCATATAGTCTGTTAAGCTATACAATTAACCTACTTGACATCATCAATTGGCTTGAAGAGCGAATCAATTAACCTACCTGACATAATCAATAGTCTTACTCAGCATGATCAATTGGCTTTATAAGTCAATCAATTAACCTACCTGTCACAATCAATGGTCTTACCCAACATGATCAATTGGCATGAAGAGCGAATCAATTAACCTACTTGACATAATCAATGGTCTTACTCAGAGCGAGGCACGAAGCAACCTTATTAACGTGAAAAATGTTTTTTTTCGACTGCATAAGGCTGCTTCGTGCCTCGCTCTGACGGGGATGGGGATGTGAATAGTGGGATATGTCGGAAAAATAAATTTTATTTATACAATTCAGTTTAGAATACTACACTAATTATGACTATCCCCTTTCTCCTTATCACTTTCACCTCATTCCTTATAACTATTCTTCATAAAATCACTTCCTCCAATACATTTGCAACATGACATTGCAGGAAAGAGATTACGAAGTGATATGGCATCCGTTTACACATCAAAAAAACAGACTACCTCCGATACCAATCGTGAAGGGAAAGGGGACTTTGCTTTTTGATGAGGTAGGAAACGAATATATAGACGCCATAAGTAGCTGGTGGGTGACGATTCATGGTCATGCACATCCCTATATTGCCGAAAAACTGTACAAACAGGCAATGATCCTGGAGCAAGTGATATTTGCTGGTTTCACACACGAGCCCGCCGTGGCATTGGCAGAGCGTTTGTTGCCTATTCTCCCCAATAACTTTTCAAAAATATTTTATAGTGACAACGGAAGTACGTCTACAGAGGTTGCCTTGAAGATGTCTTTGCAGTATTGGTGGAATGGAAGGGAAGACAGTCAACCGTTGACCGAAGAACGCTCAGATAACGGTAAACGGAAAGCGGTTGACGGTAAACGCACCAAGATTTTAGCGTTTAAAGATGCCTATCACGGAGATACTTTTGGGGCAATGAGCGTGAGTGACAGAAGTGTGTTTACATTGGCATTTCATGATAAACTCTTTGAAGTATTATTTATTGATACGCCGTCAGAATCAAACATTGAGGAACTAAAAAACACCATTAACAGCGAGGGAACGGCAATAGCGGCATTTATTTATGAGCCATTGGTGCAAGGTGCAGGCGGAATGCGGATGTATGATGCCCATTGGATGAATGAACTGCTGAAAACGGTGAAACAACACGACATTATTTGTATTGCCGATGAAGTAATGACAGGTTTTGGACGGACAGGAAAGCTGTTTGCGAGTGAATATATGGAGGAACGTCCCGATATCATCTGCCTTAGCAAGGGACTTACTGGCGGAACGATGGCTTTGGGCGTGACAGCCTGCACGGATAGGATTTATCAGGCCTATTTGAGTGATGATAAGCTAAAAACATTCTTTCATGGGCATTCTTTTACGGCAAATCCGTTGGCTTGTACGGCTGCATTGGCTAGTCTGGACTTATTGATGCTAGAAGATTGCTTCAATCAGATAGAATGGATAACGGAACAAAACATAGCTTTCGCTAAGAAACTTACAACTTACGACTTACGACTTACGATTAAGAATATTAGGACATTAGGAACCATCATTGCGTTCGAAATAGCCGAAGGAAAAGACGAATACCTAAATAATATTGCTGGAAACATCACTCAAAAGGCATTGGATGAGGGTGTTTATATTCGTCCGCTAGGCAATACGGTTTATATCATGCCGCCCTATTGTATTACGGAAGAAGAGCTGGAAATAGTATATGAAGTTATATTGCTGATGCTTAAATAATGGAAATTACGTACAAAGAATTTACCACATAGGCACAGTAGGCGCATAGTATTTATTATTAGTTTACATAAGGACATACAAAAAGATACAATTTTATACTAGTCAAGGCTATGTGCCCTAAAAGTGAAACGTTTCTTGCCTTATTTTTAATCTTTCTATGTGCCTATTGTGTCTATGTGGTAAATAAAAATATCGTGTTGATAGCAATCTGTTTGTTGATTTAATCATTATTTTCATTCTAATCATATTTAATCACTAATGAATAAAAACATAGAGAAATTATATTCAATAGCCCTCAAAAAGGAACGCCTGATTATCGGATTGATGAGCGGAACGTCTTTGGATGGGTTGGATATTGCTTTATGTAGGTTTTCGGGAGCAGGGAAAGAGACCAAAGTGGGCGTTTTGCAGTTTGAAACAGTTACTTATTCCGCTGAATTTAAGGAACTAGTGAGGGAGGTGTTCAGTAAGAGGCAGGTGGACTTGGAAAAGCTTTGTTTATTGAATGGATGGATTGGCAGGCAGCACGGAATAATGATAAATGAGTGCCTTAACCAATGGAAAATAGATACGAATACAGTGGATATAATAGCTAGTCACGGACAAACCATCTATCATGCACCAAAACGATTACATCAACAAGCACTATTTGAAAACGCGACATTGCAAATAGGCGATGGCGATCATCTGGCAGTAGAAACGGGCATTATTACGCTGAGCGACTTCAGACAAAAGCATGTTGCAGCCGGCGGAGAAGGAGCTCCATTGGCTATTTATGGCGATTATTTGTTGTTTACACATCCAACTGAAAACAGAGTGATGCTAAATATAGGAGGCATTGCCAATTTCACTTATTTACCAGCCAATGGCGACCTGGAAGATGTATTATGCACAGATATTGGCCCTGGAAATACACTGATGGATGCCTATATCCAACAATATTTTCCAAATAAATACTACGATGAGGAAGCAAATATTGCCAAGCAGGGAAAAGTGAATGAAGCATTGCTAGCTAAGCTAAAAGAAGAGGCTTTTTTTGCACAGGTATTCCCAAAAAGCACGGGACCGGAGTTGTTTAATTTAGATTATATTGGGCAAGCAAAGGCATCCGCAGGAGCAAAACTCCTCTCCCATTATGATATAATGGCAACACTGAATCAATTTAGCGCTGATATGATAGTAGATGTGCTGAATCGAACTATAAAACCAACTGAATCCTACGCTATTTATGCAAGTGGAGGCGGAATACACAATCCGTTGCTGATGGCAAATCTGCAAGCGCAATTACCTACGGTGCATTTCCATGATTTAAAAGAATTAGGCATCCATCCCGATGCTAAAGAAGCAGTATTATTTGCTGTTTTGGCTAATGAAACGCTTTGTGGAACAGATCATTCATCAGAAGAGAATCAATCTAAAATACCGAAGATAAGTATGGGAAAAATAAGCTTTCCTTCTTGAGTTTTTTTCACCACATAGGCACAATAGGCATATAGAAAAGGAAAAAGTAGGTAAGAAGCGTTGTACTTTAAGGACACATAGACGAGAATATGACAAAAAGGGGCTTTTTTATGTGTTCTTATGTAAACTGATACTAAAAACTATGTGCCTACTATGCCTATGTGGTAAACTTATAACTGATTATTGATGATTTTCCACGACAGTCTTTAGGTTATTAAGGTTCTTTTCCATCATGGTACCCATTATCTTATCATTCATCATTGAAGAAAAACGCTCCCATGGCAACCAACCAATATGTTGTACAAATTCCCAATGTACAACAGCGGTAAACTGTCCCTTTTGCTGATACAATTCCAATTTGCTCTCTTGCTTGTCCCCATTGCGAGACTGCCATACTGTATTGATAACAGAATCAGTCGTTTTTGATGGGCTAATGGTCACTAACGTATTACCTAATTTAGCAACAAGCGGACTTTCCATGGTTATATTACTTTCCGACACGCCATCAATCCATTTTTTCCATCCATTAATATCTTTTACAAAAGGATAAATAGAGTCTTTAGAGGCAGTTATGTCAACCGCACGCGAAACGACAACAGTCGATGGAAACAACAGCCCAAGACAAGTGACAACAAGAAACAAAATAGCAAAACTGACCAGAAAAAGCTTGATGTACCGCATATCGATGATTTGAATGATTAAAATGAAAGGAATGATTTATTTAAAATAATGTACCGCCGCATAAATGAAGAGAATCATCGTCTAAAAAATGACTCAATCATTCCCTTTCATTTAAATCATTCAATCATAATTATCTATTCCCACTTAAATACTTTCCATACAATGAAATAAATGAATACTGTCCATAAACCCAAAGCACCAATGTTCTGCCAACAATCAAAAATGCTTGCACCTTCGAAAGAGATTTTACGCATGGCTAGATTAAAATGAGTTAACGGTAGTATTTTACAACAGGTTTGCAGCCATTCTGGGAATACAGAAAGAGAGAAAAAGGTGCCTGACAATAACATTTGTGGCAAACTGAAAATATTTATCAGCAAAGGAATCATGGTATCACTCTTAACGATGCTAGAGAAGATAAGCCCAACACCCATCAGCATCATAAGAAACAAAATACTCAAAGAAACCATCTCTATAAAGGTAAGAAACCCGTGTGCCAACGTGAAGTTGATACAGAAATGCCCAACAGTGATAAGTACCAATACGTTTATTAACTGAAAGAATATTCTGCTGAATCCAATGCCTAGCAAAATGTTTAATCTATTGACAGGAGTAGCGTAAAACCGTTTCAAAACCAATTGTTCGCGTAGGTTAAAGAAGGTAAAGGCAATACCAAAGAGTGTAGAGAATAACAAAGAGAAACCTATCTGACCCGGTAACACAAAGTCGATGGTTTTATATTCCCGAACGTTGTAAATATCTTGTTTAATAGTAACTAGCTGTCCTTTATTTCCACTCAATTTCTTCTCTAGCTTATCAGAAACGTTTTCAAGAAGGGGGATTAATTGCATTAAATCCTGACTACTTGCAGAGGTGGATTTAATAGTTAGGTTGAAATACGGAGGAGTATAATGATTAGAATCTAGTACCTTAACATCTAACTCCTGAATATCCAAAATCCCCGACAGCTTCCCTTTCTCTAGCTCTTTACGCATTTCTGCAGTATCCGAAAAAGGTTTTATAACGATAAACGGAAGCGAAGAAACGGTTTTGTAAAGCACATTACTTGTATCGCAGTTAGAAGATAATGCTAAGGTATATTTCGTGAAGCTTCCCCCACTGAATGCACCGAAAATGAAAACAAATACCAATGGAAATATCAAACTGAAAACAAATGACTGTGGGTTTTTGAGACTCGCAAGGAAACTAGCCTTTGTAATTGCCCCTAATGCCCTCGACTGACTATATTTCTTAACCATAAATACTGTTATGCTGCAAATCTATTTGAATACAACAATATTGTATCGAGAAAGATTGAACCAACGGAGAAAAATCTACTAGTTTTGACCACTTATGCAGACAGCGTATCTTCTTCTAGGCAGCAATTTGGGTGATAGATTGTCTTATCTGGAGAAAGCAAAGCACTTTATAACCATAAAATGTGGTCATATCACTAAAGAATCTAGTATCTACGAAACTGCCGCTTGGGGCATCACCGAACAACCATCTTTTTATAATCAGGTAGTCGTTCTGCAAACTGATTTGGCTCCAGAAACATTAATGCAGACTTTATTGAATATCGAAGAAAAGATAGGCCGTAAGAGACTAATCAAATACGGCCCAAGAATCATAGATATCGACATTCTGTTGATTGAATCTGTAATACTAAACACACCTTTACTTACATTACCCCACCCCTTTCTGCACGAAAGACGCTTTGCTTTATTGCCTTTGGCAGAAGTAGCACCCCTACTACTTCATCCTTTGCTTAATAAGAATGTGCTTGAATTATTGGAAGCTTGTATGGATACGTTAGAAGTTAAAAAGCTTGATTAAATACTACTCTTTAATAAACTTCTGATGTAGTCTATTGCCTTTGTCATCAGTTACTTCAAGGATATAAAACCCCTTCGCTAGAATCTGAACATTGATAGGAATAATAGTATTACTAAGCTTCAAATTATCAAATCGCATCACCTCTTTCCCCATAAGTGAACGTATTCTAACCTGAATAATAGCCAATGTGGTGCTACTAAGTTTTATGTTTAATTCCTTCTTTACGGGATTCGGGTAAATGGATAGCAGATAATTATCAGCCTTCAATTCAAGCATTGCAATCGAGCTATATGTCCATTTTCCATCGATTCCAATTGCTTTAACCCTGTAGTAAAGTTTATTTGCATTGACAGGAATACTTGCATCTACAATTGAATAACTGTTTAGACCAATCGACTTCTGACTATTTATGACTAAGTATGAAGTCCCATTGCTACTTCTCTCTACCTCATAGCTTTTAATATTTGCTTCGCTAGATATATGCCAGCTCGCTTTTGCATTCTTACCATCTTTAATTACAGAAAAATTGCTGAACTTCACTGGCATCGGCCTGATTCCATCAACAACTAAGTAAAACCGATTCCTCCCTTTGCTTGTAGTGTCGTTAGTGATATTAAAATTATAGGTAGCATTGGTTCTTACATCCTGATTTGTGTCCATGAATCTGTCCAAAAGCTTAATTGCTCCAATACCATCATAATCGCTGAAGAATAGTCGATAGTTACCGGTAGCATTACTACCTACATTCAGCTGTATCGTATCTGAAGGTATAAAATCGGGAAATGTAGCTATTGCCAATGTCTTTCCTTGCTTGATTATAGAAAGGGATTGACTAGTCGAGCTTAATGACTCGGCATCCCATGCAGCATTATACATACTTGTTCCCTGATTATTAAATCGAACAACCACTTCATCCAGAAGACTATTTGAAATAGTCTTCAATCCAACCCTGACCAATGGAGTATTAGCCACACCAAAGTATTGTGTATTAGGAATTGTACTGTTTATCTTATTGGTTTCATGAAATTGAACGTTCCCATTTGTATTAGCTTGTACAAAAAATGCTTGCCCACTAGCTATGCAGTCTCCACTTGTGTTATCATATCCAAGAGCGCCATTTGCAATCACGCCAGCAGAATAAGTACTGTAGTTCCCATTTCCAAATGGACTATAAGTCCACATTTTATTATTAATATTTGCATTTCCAGCTTGAAAAGCAGCATAACTAATCTGACTAGGATATGGATTAGCCACCAAAGTATATTTATGGATGGAAAGATCATTCAAAGCAACAGTCATATCCCCTACAGTTACCCAACCTGTTGCACTCAAGATTACTTCTTCAGGCGCATCAGGAATACTGGTTTCTAATTGATTGGCACATGAAACAGTTGCACTATTTCTATTGCCACGTACATTCAATATATAACCATTACCGGGAGAAAGATTGGTCAATTCTGTGTTGGCAATACCTACATATCTGCTACCATTTACGAGTGCAGGACTGTAGACATACATACTTGGCGTACTATTTTGGGTTACATCAAAGCCATTACTATTGTATTTGTCTGTACTACTCCCATCACCAGTCGTTAATCCACAAGGGACACCTCCCGATCCTACACCCGAAATATACATTTGCTGTTGCCAGCCGTTTCTTATACTCGACACAACTGAACTACCAATGTAACTATATTTCCTCGCTGCTTTTGCTGTGATATATCTTTCTACTGTTACAGTACCAACAATACTTCCTGATACTTGTGCTATCCTTCCTGTACCATTAATGTTAGATTTGATAACCAGATTCCCGCCAGTATTCAATGTCGCCCCGCTACCAATTGTAACTATCCCAGGCATCAAACCTCCCACTATGTTCAATTGTGTGCCTAAAGTAACGTTAGCACTACTATTAAGTGTAAGATTCTTTATAGTATTACTAGCTGATGTAAAATTCAAAGTTCCTGCCGCGCCTGTAATAGTAATACTTGATGTACCTGTACTCGTGATAGTGCCACTTCCTGATACTGCACCATTAATGGTCAAAGTTTGTCCATTCAAATCCAACACATTTCCACCTGTGATAGACAAATTGCCTACAATAGTATTAGTACTCAATACTGGTGCATAACCCGTGCTGGCAGGAATTGCAATTGCAGCACCATCAGATGGTACTACATTATCAGCCCAGTTAGATGCGGTGTTATAGTCTGAGGTTGTACCTATCCAAGTACTAAGGTTAGCATTTACAGTGTATAATAAACTTGCAGAAACCGATGTCCCATAACTGTTTGTAGCATTCGTAGTGATTGAATAACTTCCCACAGCTGTTGTAGCTAGAATAGTAATTACACCTGTAGCGATATTTAACGTCATCCCAACAGGTAGTCCGCTTGCAGAAAAACTTGAAGGACTATTGGTTGCTGTCAATCCAAAGGTAGAGGCTGTTCCAACAGTTGAATTGGCAGTAGTAGCAGAGGTCATCACAGGGAAGCCCCCTACAATACCAAATAAAGTTAAATCACTCGCTAAAGTCCCTGCCTGATCATAAATATACCAGGATCCTGTACTTCCTGATGCATAAAAAGGAACAATCATCATGGTTACAGTCGTTCCACTCATCAGATTCTGCAATGCAACAATGCCACTCAAATCTATTGAAGGAATGTTAGCACCACTTGAACTGGAACTAGAGAAGACAATTGAACCACTCGATCCTACTAATACATACGCTCCTGCATTAATTTGATAATACAAAGAGCCCAATGTTGGCCCTGTGGAAGAACGTCTGTAACTGAATTGTGGGATGCTACTGATAGACGCCACGTATCCTGTAGAGACCTGCATAGTAAAAAACACATTCACCCCAGTTGCTGATCCGGGATCGGTGGTACTTGTTGACCAGCCAATACCTCCCCATCCTCTGAATATCCCTGCAGTAGTTGCTACATTTAAGCCTCTTGTTAGTCCACTTACAACCACTCCAACTGGAGACGGACTTGTTGTTAAAAAGGGTGTATCTATTGTGCCAGAAAGATTACTCATATCCCATTGCCCCAATGCTATCCCTGTCTGTGCCGCACTGACTGTACCATTGCAACTAACATTCGCCACACTCGCTCCCCCTCCTGTATTTGTAATAGTCTCTCCCAGATAACTTCCTTGTATCAATCCCGCTTTCAATCGGACATAAATAGGAGTAGCTACCAATGAATAACCACTGAATGACACTGTCTGAACCCCACTAAAAGAGATATTATCTTTTGATATTTCGTAATCAGCAGTACCCGTAACCGTAATATTACCACTTGTAGTTGACAAATTAATAGCACTCAAATTATAAGCCTGACTTACTGATGGACCACTTCCTGCATTGTAATTGAGGCTGGTTAATCCCGATTGTACAACAGAAATAACAGGTGTGGCAGTAGTCACAGTTCCCATCAGAGGAGTTGTTGCATCATATTTAGGCCATCCCAAACAACTGGTATTATTAAAAGAAAATATCCAATACCAATAAGCAGTATTCATCGTTAGTCCAGAAGAAGTTAGTGACAATATGTTACTGGCAGACTCCACATATCCCCCAAGTGCAACTGTTCCTGCCGTATAGACAACTCCGTCTACAGGGCTTGAAGGCGGTGTATTAGATATAGTTCTGATTATTAAATAACCATCTGGATTACCGGATGCCGCAGAGAATGAAACGGGAACACTAAGGCTGGTGGCCGTTCCAAATATCAGATTGGTTGCTTGTGCTGCCGGTGTAGTACAATAGTTTGGAGAATAGGTAAGTACAATATTGTTGCCCGAAAAAGAGATAGAGAAATAAGTACTATATCCAGCAGTTGTTCCACTGGTACTGAAGGCGATATTTGCCGTTGAAGGAGCAGCCCCTGTATAGGTTCCAATTACCCAACTAGTTATTGTGTTTATATCGAATCCTGCAATAACGCCATTAACCGCGATAGTGAATTTAGACCCCGACGTCGCACTGTTCGTTAGTGTCCCAGTTACTAATTTATCCCAGTTAGTTCCTGTTGTACCCGCTACATTATTGATATCAACTGCATAAACACCGCCTGCTTCCAGCGTAAGGTCACCTGTTGTCAAGGTACCAATTGCACCCGCTATGCCAGGAGCAATAGTGCCATATACGCCTACACTTCCAGTTGTCGTTCCCGTACCGGATAGTGTTCCTCCGGCAGCAATCGTTAAAGCATTACCCCCTGCCATACTTCCCGTTACAGCAAGTGTTCCTGCATTGATAGTTGTTGTTCCTGTGAAAGTATTTGTTCCAGAAAGTGTCAATGTTCCTGATGCTTGTTTCACCAGATTAATAACGCCTCCTCCAATGACTCCTGCAAATGTGGAGCTAGAATTTCCTGTCGCATTTCCTACAGTTAACGTAGCT
>CANGFK010000007.1 GCA_947452925.1 Chitinophagaceae bacterium
GATTAATTCTCCTTATTAATTCTTTTTGCTGAGTGAGCAAAGAGTCAAAAAAAGGGTATTATAGAGATGATGTTTTCCTCAAGGCTTTGGGGGAGAATATTCGTCGTATAAGGCTCGAGAATGGACTTACTCAAACTGAACTGGCTTTTAAATGTGACGATAAAGATTATTCTCAAATAAATAGGGTAGAATTGGGTAAAGTAAACTTCTCTGTTTCCCACCTTTATCTAATAGCTCAAGCCCTCCAAGTGAAAGTAAAAGAGATATTACCCGATATGTAAATCTCTTTAATAATGTTTAAGCTCTCTACCCCCACCTACTAATCCATCCACAACTACCACACAGACAGTAGCTTCTCACTCAACAATAAATCTCTTAGAAACCAACAATCTATTAATTTTATATAACCATCAACGGATTATGGGCTTCAGTAGCTCAATTGGTGGTATCAATTACATTTTGGAGAAGTATAATAAAGGGTTGGCGAGTAGTTATCTAGAATAAATAACATACAACTATGCCAAGATGGTTCTAATCCAGTGCAAGAACGTATGTAATCCAGCAAGAAAGGGGTGTTTTTATGGTAATGGGGTATGTTGTATTGCCTTCGGGGTGTATTTCCTTGCCCATATTTAATGTTTTCTTGCGGTGAAGGTATCCCGCCAGTAAATAAAGGTGTACCGCCTTACTCTGGATTAGAACCATTTTTGGGCGATAGTACCATTGTATGGGGAAAGAATGAGGCTTAATTAGTTTAAAAAGAAGATTATGGCAGTAACAAGAGATTGGATTCCGAAGCAGATTGACAAGTTTTACATTTTTGCAAACAACCTCTGCAAAAGGGCTACCACCAATGCTTCAAAGTGGCATCTTGATGCTGATGAACTTGCTGCACTATTGGGGTTGCAAACCACCTTCAACAGGTATTACGAGATTACTTCTGTTAGGTTCACCTTTTCATCGCTGGATACCCAAAATACCAAAGATGCAAGAAAATTTTACCAAAAGTCACTCAGAATGATGGGGATTGGACGGATGAAAAGAAATAGTTTTATGACCAATGTAGACCGTAAAGCCTGTGGACTGAACATCAATAGCAATGGATATAACCTCTCTCCGGTTGCCAAAAAAGCGCCCTTGATAGACTACAGAAACAAAGGTGGTCTTAATGGAGTGGTCATTTCTATAGACCCCACCACCCACAAAACCTGTAAACCAATTGGGCAGGATGGCGTGAAAGTAGCTTTTGGGTTTTATAGAAACGGTGAACCGATACCTAAGGAGAGGGAATGTACTTTTACGATATTCCTTACCAAAAGCTTTGGCAAAATGGTTTTTCCCGAAGCACAACTAGGAATGTGCTTTGTTGGCTATGCCCGCTATTTTAATACCCGCAATGTATTAGGAACTGTTGCTTCTGGGTTTTATGGAATGGTAGGTTAGTATTTAGAATAATCGCCACAAAGGCAAGAAGGCAGAAAGGAGCACAAAGAGGAGGTAGAGTTAAAAACTTTGTTTCCTCTTTCTTTTTTGTGGCTCTTTGCGCCTTTGTGTCTCTGTGGCGATAAAAATTTTGCCACCAAGGCGCAAAGACAGAAAGAAGCACGAAAAGAATTAAAGTATGGTTATCAATTGTAAATTATCAATTATCAATTCCCCCTCCCCTCTATATTTGCCGCCTGTTAAAATGGATTATGGGACACAAGAAATTAGTGAGGTTTGAGGCAATAAAAAGTTTTTCCAACGTATTGGAATATCCCGAAAACATGCAGGGGCAATGGCACCAACAGTTTGGGAATAATAACCCCATTACATTGGAATTGGCTTGTGGAAAAGGCGAATATGCCGTTGGTTTGGGAAGAATGCATGCCGACCGGAACTTTATTGGTGTAGACATAAAAGGCAATCGTATCTGGCGTGGCGCTATCACCGCTTTGGATGAAGGATTGACGAATGTGGCGTTTTTGCGTACCGAAATTGATAAACTTTCCAACTACTTTGCCCCCGGCGAAGTGAGCGAAATATGGATTACGTTCCCCGATCCTCAGTTACGCTTATCTAAAGCCAAAAAAAGATTGACGCATCCTAAGTTTCTACGATTGTATCAGCAATTTTTAAAACCCGATGCTGTCGTAAATCTAAAAACAGATAGTCCCGACTTGTACACGTTTACAAAAACAGTCATCAACTTATTTGATTTGCCGTTGTTAAAAGATTTTGATGATGCATATCATCAGGCTGGCATCAGCGAAGAGTTGCAGATAAAAACGTATTATGAGAGTTTGGATATAGCCAACAGCAAACGGATACATTATCTGCAGTTTCAGTTGAATAAAGAATTGCCAGTTGAAAAAGACGAAGCATTAAAACAACTGATACATGGATTCGGAACTGATTGAGAACGTAGACTTCTACTATGATAAAGACGGGTTTGTAGTACTTACACAAAACTACCACGAAACACGTGGCTACTGTTGTGGCTATGGATGCCGGCATTGTCCTTATAATTATGAGTCGGTTCCCGAGCCTAAAAGAAGTAACATGCTAGCGCAACAACAACAGCAGCAATAATTAAATTGGCTAAAACAAAACATACTACAACTAAACTCCCATCAATACTACCCAGCGGTAGTAGAGAATCTTCTTTTTTTGAGCAGGTCTATGAAGTTGCAAGGCAAGTTCCCAAAGGAAGAGTAACTACTTATGGGGCTATTGCTGCTTTTTTGGGAGCTAAGAAAAGTGCAAGGATGGTTGGCTGGGCCATGAATGGAGCACACAGCCAGACAACACCCGTACCTGCACAAAGAGTGGTGAACAGAAATGGGATGTTGAGCGGAAAAGCACACTTTGCAACGCCTACTTTGATGGAAGAACTGTTGGCAGGAGAGGGGGTGATGGTAGAAAAAGATACCATCGTGGATTTCCAACAAAAGTTTTGGGATCCTGTTATTGAGTTATTAATAGATTAATGAATAAACAATCTTAATTGCTTACAGAACTAATTTATCGAGTATAAATAAATCTAATAAGTTCGAAAGAGATTGGGCATAAGTTATAAATAAAACAATAGGTGTAAGAAAAGAGACAATTTTGGCAATAGATGCGCAACAAATGAAAAAAAATTTTGGATTATTGATTGTTTGTCACGCTACTGTCATATTTTCGCACCCCGAAAGGATATTTTTCTACATAAAGAAACAACAGACTGTGTATATGGCATTTCCTAAAAGTCTCTCGATACCGTCACTGATATTGTCAATTTTATTATTGACAACTACAATCTCAAACAAGGTTTCGGCTCAAGATGGTAAATCTCTCTTCTCTCAAAATTGTGCTTCTTGTCATGCTGTCAACAAAAAGTTGACAGGTCCTGCTTTGGCTGGTGTTGAAGACCGGTGGGGGGGTGACAAAAAGAAATTGCACGCTTGGATTCACAATAGTGCAGCTTTCCTGAAAACAGGGGATACTTACGCAAATAATTTGTACAATGAGTACAACAAAACTGCGATGAACCTTTTCCCTCAATTGACAGATGCAGAAATTGATGCAATCCTAGGCTATGTAAGCACTGCTGCAAAAGCTGCTTCTGCTGCACCTGCTGCAGGTGGTGGTGATGTAAATGCTGCAAAGGGTGAAGAAAGCGATAACTCATTATTGTTTGGTATACTCACTTTAGTATTAGCAGTTGTTGCGCTTGTATTGTTGCAAGTAAACAGCAACTTGAAAAAACTAGCTGACGAAAAGGATGGTATCCGCTCTGCAGAACCAGTTCCATTCTGGAGAAACAAAGCATACATTGCTGTAGTAGTGGTACTATTATTTATCTCGGGTGGTTACATGACCACAAGAGGAGCCATCAGCTATGGTCGTACAAAAAATTATCAACCAGTTCAACCAATTTACTATTCTCACAAGGTTCATGCTGGCGTAAATCAAATCAATTGTCAGTATTGCCACATTGGTGTATATCAAGGCAAGCAAGCAACTATTCCTTCTGTAAATATTTGTATGAACTGTCACATGGCAATCAACGAATACAAGGGTGCTAAGATTTACAATGAAGAAGGTGAGGAAGTGAATGGTACTGCCGAAATTAAGAAACTATACAAATACGCTGGTTTTGAAGAAGGCAAACCTTGGGATGCTACCAAAGCACAACCAATTGAGTGGGTTCGTATACACAACCTGCCAGATCACGTTTATTTCAACCACGCACAACACGTAAAAGTTGGTCAGGTTGCTTGTCAGACTTGTCACGGAGAAATCCAGAAGATGGGAGAAGTAAAGCAATTTGCTGAGTTAAGCATGGGCTGGTGCGTTAACTGTCACAGAGAAACGAAAGTTCAATTTAAAGATAACGGGTTCTACAGCATCTACGAGAAATACCACGCTGATCTAAAGAGTGGCAAGATAGATAGCACTAAGGGTGTGACTGTTGAGATGATTGGTGGAACTGAGTGTCAAAAGTGTCATTATTAATATTGGTTAATTTAGTAAATCTGTTAATGTGGTGAGCTAATACAGATTATAGAGTAAAAGCAACCTACACATTATCGAATTATCATACTTATGAGTAAACAGCATTGGCAAAGTTTTGGGGAATTGAATAATTCTGATGCTTACAAGCAATCGGTAAATGATGAGTTTCAAGAACAATTACCGTTTGAAGCTGACGATAAAGGCTTTTTAGAAGCTAAGCATCCACGTAGGGATTTCTTAAAATTCTTGGGTTTCAGTACAGCTGCTGCTACAATTGCCGCAAGTTGTGAGATACCATTCACTAAAGCAATTCCTTTTGCAAACAAACCAGAAGATATTGTTCCTGGAAACTACATGTACTATGCTACAACTTACGTTCAAGACGGAGATGCAGTAAGTGTACTTGCAAAAGTGAGAGATGGTCGTCCTATCAAAATAGAAGGTAATGACCTAAGTCCAATCACCAAGGGTGGTACATCTGCAAGGGTTCAAGCATCTGTTTTGGACTTGTATGATACTGCACGTTTGCGTTTCCCAACTATTGATAATAACGAAGCTACTTTTGAAGATGTAGACAAGGCAGTTGCTGCTGGCATTGCTGGCTTAGGTTCTGCACCAATTGTTATCTTAACAAGTACGATAGTTTCTCCTTCAACTAAAGAAGTAATTGCACAATTTATTGCTAAGCATCCTGGTGCAAAGCATGTGGTTTACGATGCAGTTTCTTACAGCGGTATTTTATTGGCTAATGAAGCAACTTATGGTAAGAAGGCTATCCCTACTTATCGTTTTGATAATGCTAAAGTAATTGTAAGCCTTGCTGCCGATTTCTTAGGTACTTGGTTGAGTCCAATAGAATTTGCAAAGCAATATGCTGTTGGTAAAAAAATAAATGAGAAGAATCCTGAAATGAGCAAGCACATTCATTTTGAGAGTGTTGCAAGTTTAACAGGTAGTAACGCCGATGAGCGTTTCTTGCACCGTCCATCTGAAACAGGAGCTATTGCAGTTGCTTTACTGGCAGCAGTAAATGGTCAAGCTGTAACAGGAATTGATGATGCTAAACTAAAAGCAGGCATTGTTAAGGCGGCTAAGGAATTAGTTGCTAAGAAGGGGGAAGCTTTAGTTGTTTCTGGAAGCAATGACAAAAATGTTCAAATTGTTGTAAATGCCATCAACGAAGCATTGCAAGCTGGTGGTAAAACCATTGATTGGTCTGCCACTTATAATACAAAAGCGGGTATCGATGCTGACTTTGCTAAGTTGGTGGATGATATGAATGCAGGTGGTGTAGGAGGTTTGTTGATATTCGGAGCAAATCCTGCTTACACTTGGTTTGATAGCAAGAAGTTTGTTGACGGATTGAAGAAAGTTAAATTAACTGTTTCTTTCAACGGTAAAGCAGATGAGACAACTAAGTTGTGCAAATTTGTTATACCAAGCAATCACTACCTTGAAAGTTGGGGTGATGCCGAGATTAAGAGTGGTTATATTTCTTTACAACAACCAACAATATACCCATTATTCAAAACACGCCAATTGCAAGACAGCTTGTTGAGTTGGTCTGGTTCCACTGTAAGTTACTTAGATTACTTAAAACAATACTGGTCCGCTAAACTTGGTGGAGCTGCTGGTTGGGATAAAGCATTGCAAGAAGGTGTTGTTAATCCATCAAATGCTGCTTTGGCTTCTGCTTCTTTTAGTAGTGCAAGCGTTTCTGCTGCAACTTCTGCAATTGCTTCATATAAAAAAGCAAATCCAGCTTCGACGGAATTATATTTATATCAAAAGGTTGCAATTGGTGCTGGAGAAGGAACGGCTAATCCTTGGTTACAAGAAATGCCAGATCCAGTAACAAAAGCTACTTGGGATAACTACTTGATTGTTTCTCCAGCAAAGGCGAAGACTTTATTAAATATTGATTTGACTAATAATGGTCAGGCTGATGCTTATGAAGTAAAACCTCCTAAGCATGTAGTTTCAATTACCGCAAATGGAGTAACTGTAAAACTTCCTGCTCTTATTATTCCTGGAACGCATACAGAAACTGTTGGTATAGCTCTTGGTTACGGACGTAACAAAGAATTAGGAAAGTCTGTTTTTGATGAAGAAGCAGGTATCGCAGTTGGAGCAAATGCATTTCCATTTGCTTCATTAGCAGATGGTACAGTTAGTTTTGCTATTGGTAGTGTAGATCTTAAAGACACAAAAGAATTATATCCGGTAGCACTCACTCAGACACACAATATCTACAATACTGCTCAAGGTAATCGTACCGAAGTAATGAAAGAACTTACTTTGGCAGAATTTAAAGCAAAGCCGACTGAAATTTTAGAAGACAGAGAGGCTGAAGTAAAACCTTATGGCGGATTAGAAAATTACAGAGCTCAGGGTACTATCTATCCTGATTCTATGAATGATCGCCCAGGTATTAAGTGGGGTATGAGTGTAGACTTAAACACTTGTAATGGTTGTGGCGCTTGTGTGGTTGCATGTACAGCAGAAAATAACGTTGCTATTGTTGGTAAGCCAGAAGTATTACGTGGTCACGAAATGCAATGGTTACGTATTGACAGATATTACAGTGGTTCTGATTTAGACAATCCAAAGGTTGTTTTCCAACCATTGATGTGTCAGCACTGTGATAATGCTCCTTGTGAGAATGTTTGTCCTGTTGCTGCTACAAACCACAGTAGCGAAGGTTTGAATCAAATGACTTATAACCGTTGTATCGGTACAAGATATTGTGCCAACAACTGTCCATACAAAGTAAGACGTTTTAACTGGGCTGATTACACTGGTGCAGATAGCTTCCCTGATAACCAAAAAGGTGTTGTTAATGATGTTGTTCTGAATATGAGTGACGATTTAACTAGAATGGTATTGAATCCGGATGTAACGGTACGTTCAAGAGGTGTTATTGAAAAATGTTCTTTCTGCGTACAAAGACTTCAATCTGCTAAATTATCTGCAAAGAAAGAAAGCAGACCATTGGAAGATTCAGACATTAAGGTTGCTTGTCAACAAGCTTGCCCTACCAATGCAATCGTATTTGGTAATGCAAATGACAAGAAGAGTAATGTAACTGTGACGAGAATGGATAATCCTAACCGTTTATTCTTGTCTTTGGAACAATTACACGTTCTTCCAAATGTAACTTATCTAGCTAAGGTTAGAAATATTGAAGAAGAAGAAAAGAAAGAAGCTTAGTAGTTCTTGGTTTATAAAACAATAAGAAAGGAATTTTATTCCTAAACTGAAAAATAATAGATACAAATGCATCTAAAGTACGAATCACAGCTTAGAGAGCCTCTTGTTAGTGGAAACAAGAATTACCATCAGGTAACAGAGGATATTATACGCCCGATTGAGGCGAAGCCTTCCAAGTTATGGTATGTTGGCTTCTTTACTGCAGTAGCCCTTTTAATGTTTGGGGTATATAGTGTATACCGAGAAGTTACTTATGGTATTGGTCAGTGGAATTTGAATAAAACCATTGGATGGGGTTGGGATATTACCAATTTCGTATGGTGGGTAGGTATTGGTCACGCTGGTACCTTGATTTCTGCTGTATTGTTACTATTCAGACAAGGTTGGAGAACAGGTGTGAACAGAGCTGCGGAAGCGATGACCATCTTTGCGGTAATGTGTGCTGGTCAGTTCCCTATCTTCCACATGGGGCGTGTTTGGATGGCTTTCTTTGTAATGCCTTATCCTAATAGCCGTGGTCCATTGTGGGTAAACTTCAATTCACCATTGCTTTGGGACGTATTTGCGATTTCTACTTACTTTACTGTTTCTTTATTATTCTGGTATAGTGGTTTATTGCCCGACTTTGCAACAGTAAGGGATCGTGCTACAACCAAATTACGTAAAAAATTATATGGTACAGCAGCTTTTGGTTGGTCTGGTAGTGCAAAACACTGGCAAAGACACGAGAGTTTGTCATTGGTACTAGCTGGTTTATCAACTCCATTGGTACTTTCTGTGCACACAATTGTATCTTTTGACTTTGCTACTTCAGTTATTCCTGGTTGGCATACCACCATCTTCCCTCCTTACTTCGTAGCAGGAGCTATCTTCTCAGGTTTTGCAATGGTTCAATCCTTGCTTCTGATAGTTCGAAAAGTATTTGCTTTGGAAGACTACATTACTTTGGGTCACATCGAAGCAATGAATAAGGTAATCGTTCTTACAGGTTCTGTTGTTGGTATTGCTTACTTGACAGAGTTGTTCATGGGATGGTACAGTCAAAACAAGTATGAAGGTTATACTTTCTGGTATAGTCGTGCTTATTTATTCAGTCCCTATGGTTGGAGCTACTGGGGTATGATGGCTTGTAACGTAATCAGTCCTCAGATCTTCTGGTTCAGAAAAATGAGAAGAAACATCTATGTTACTTTCTTCATGAGTATCATCGTAAATATCGGTATGTGGTTCGAGCGTTTTGTAATCATTGTTACCTCTCTTTACCGTGACTACCTACCTTCTTCTTGGAGTGTTTACTACAGTCCAACTATATATGAAATTGGATTTTACTTAGGTACTTTTGGTTTGTTCTTTACTTGTTTCTTCCTTTTTGCTAAATACTTCCCAGTAATAGCAGTTGCTGAAATTAAATTTGTTTTGAAAACAACTGGTGAAAATTACAAGGAGAAAATGGGACACCTGGAACATGTGCCAGCAGAAGTTTTCGCACACAGTGGACATGGTCACACAGTAGTTGAGAACCACGGATCAAATTAGATTTTAAGTAATAGAGAGAGTCGAATTTCTATAATTTGAGTTAATAAAAATATATGGCAAAAAAGAAATTTGTAGTTGGATGTTTTGATGATGAAGACTTATTATTCCCTGCTGTAAAGAAGGTGAGGACTGTAGGTTACAAAATTCATGACATATACACTCCCTTCCCGGTTCATGGGTTAGACCATGCAATGGGTTTAAGGGAAACTAGCTTGCATACTGCAGGATTTATATACGGAATTACTGGAACTACTACAGCACTAAGTTGTATCAGCTGGATTCTTACAAAAGACTGGCCTTTGAATATTGGTGGTAAGCCACACTTTGCTTTGCCAGCTTGGATTCCAATTACTTTTGAGTTAAC
Organism: Chitinophagaceae bacterium; assembly: GCA_947452925.1. Classification (GTDB taxonomy): domain Bacteria; phylum Bacteroidota; class Bacteroidia; order Chitinophagales; family Chitinophagaceae; genus Parasediminibacterium. The sequence goes on from CANGFK010000007.1 coordinate 9,590, forward strand.
TGTATTGTTTGCAGCTGTAGGTATGGTGCTTACATTCTGTTATTTGTGTCAGTTGGCTCCTTTCGTAAAAAAACATCGTTTTCATCTTCGTGCTACCGATGACTTGTTTGTGATGGTAATTGAATGTACCGATAAAACAAATACGGATGATTTGAAGTCTTTTTTATCAAATGCAGGTGCAGTAGAAACAGAATTGCAGATAGCAGAAGCTGATTGGTGGGTGGGTAGTTATGATAAGGACGAAGTTCCTTTTGAAAATACTAATGAAATTGCTGCTTAATATTAATAAAATGAAGAAATATATATTCATAGTTGGGTTTATTAGTCTTTCGCTGTTAATAATCAGTTGTAGTGATGTTAAGCGTAAGCCAGGTGATATCTATATGCCAGATATGGCTTACAGTAGAGCTTATGAAACTTATGCAGACCATAGTTTCTTGAAGAATGAAGGCATTAATTACACGAACCAACCAGTGAAAGGTTCAATTGCCCGTGGTGAAGAGTTGCCTTTCTACATTGCAAAAGATAAGCAGGGTGATACAACCAGTTATAATCTTTCAAAACAAGTAAAGAGTCCAATAGATAGTTTATCTGCTAAAGATTTGAAAGAAGCGGAGAGATTATATCTTGTCAACTGTGGCATATGTCATGGAACAAAATTGGATGGAAATGGTCCTTTGTACAAAGGGGGGGATGGTCCTTATCCTGCAAAACCAGCTACATTGGTTGGTGATGTTAAATATGAAAGTATGCCAGAAGGCCAGATGTTCTATTCTGTTACTTATGGAAAAAATCTTATGGGTAGTTATGCTTCGCAGTTGAGCAGAAAACAAAGATGGTTGGTAATTAAATATATTAAAACTAAACAGGCAAAAACAACTTCTTCTGCTGTTACTACAGCGGTTGCTAGTAAATAATTTAATTTATAATTTAATATTGGTTCTACCAATACCAGATTAAACAGAATACGATGGCATCAATAAAAGAACAATTTGAAATTCCTGGTAAATTAAAGACATGGTCTTATGCCTTGATAGCTGTAGGCGCAGTTGCTTTATTAGCTGGTTTATTCAAAAGCGGAATGAGTAAAGACGAGCATGAGCAGGCTATATTTATTGGTACTGTTATGTATAATACTATTTTTTGGACATTAGTGTGCAACGCCTCTATGTTTTTCATTTGTATTACTACGTTAGCAATGGGTGGATGGCAACAGTCATTCAGGAGAGTTCCAGAAGCTATCTCAACAATGGTTCCAATCTTTGGTTCAATAACATTAGTCGTACTTCTTTACGTTGGCTTTGCTGGTAAGCACCATATATATCATTGGTTGGATACAGAAGCTGTGAACAACGATCCAATTTTGAAAGGAAAGTCAGGCTTCCTTAATTTGAAATTCTTTGTTGTATGGACAACTCTTGCTATTGGTTTATGGACTTTGCTTGGCTATAGAATGCGTAAGTTAAGTAGCGAGGCTGATAGTGGAGCTTTTGATAACGTGACTGGAGCTAAGTTTATATTTAAAAATACAGTGGGTGCTTCTATGTTCATTGCTTGGTTTGGTTTGACCGTTGGTTCTACTATTCCTTGGTTATGGATGATGAGCATTACGCCGCACTGGTATAGCACCATGTATAGCTGGTACACCTTCATGAGTTCTTTTGTAAGTGGTATGAGTCTTATAGCGCTTTGGGTTGTGTATTTAAAAAACAAAGGTTATCTTGAGTATACTAACCAAGAACATTTGCATGATTTAGGTAAATTTATGTTCGCATTCTCTATTTTCTGGACATATCTGTGGTTCTCTCAGTACATGTTGATATGGTATGCAAATATTCCTGAAGAAACTGTTTATTTTAAAACTAGAGTTCAAGGAGCGTATAAGGGTATTTTCTTTTTCAATTTAATAATCAATTTCCTTTGTCCTTTGTTAATCTTGATGAAAAGGGACGCAAAAAGGAATTATACGCTAATAACATTCATGGGTATACTTATTTTGTTCGGTCATTGGATAGACTTCTATCAAATGGTAATGGGTAGTATAAGTAAAGATCACGTGACACTTGGATGGTTAGATTTTGGAATTCTAAGTCTGTTTGTAGGCTTAATGATATTATTTGTGGCTAAAGCCCTTTCTAGTAAGCCATTAATTGCAAAGTATCACCCATTCTTGAAGGAAAGTATTATTCACCATACTTAATTCTAGGTTTTAATATTTAAGAAAAAGTCGTAAATAAATTATTTGTATGACAATGTATTTAGTAATAGCTGTAGTAATCTTATTTTTCGTAGTAATTTTTCAAATTGCCAAAGCAAGTGAATATGTTGCTGTATTAAAAGGAGAGAAAAATAGCAAACTTCAGAGTAACAAGATAAATGGTTTTTTGATGATTGTTTTTCTTGTTATTGGATTGGTTGGTGTTTGGTATTGTAACGAATTATATTATGGAAAAACTCTTTTCAAGTATGGTTCAGCTAGTGTTCAGGGTGAGAAAGTTGATTCTATGCTTTGGGTTACGATTGCCGTTACTGGGAGTGTTTTTATAGCAACCCAAATTCTTTTGTTTTGGTTTGCTTATAAATATCAAGAAAAGCCAGAAAGAAAAGTGTTCTATTTCCCACACAATACAAACCTAGAACTACTTTGGACAGTTGTTCCTGCTATCGTTTTAACAGTATTGGTTGTGATTGGACTACGTAACTGGTTCTCATTTACAGGGGAAGCACCTAAAGATGCATTAGTTATAGAAGTTACTGGTAAACAATTCGGCTGGATATTCAGATATCCGGGAAGCGATAATCAATTGGGCAAGAAGTATTACAAGAACATTGATAACGCATCTAACAGTTTAGGGTTAGTATGGGAAGATAAAACAACACATGATGATATTGTAACTGAGCAAACTGTATATGTTGTAAAAGAAAAACCTTGTAAATTTATTATTGGTAGTAGAGACGTAATACATGATGTAGGACTTTCTCAATTTAGAATGAAGATGGATGCGGTTCCTGGAATTCCTACGACAATGTGGTTTACTCCCAAGTATACCACAAAGGAAATGCAAGAAAGAACTGGTAATCCTAACTTTGCATACGAAATCAGTTGCGATCAGATGTGTGGAAATGGACATTATTCTATGAAAGGAATTATACAAGTTGTAACACAAGCAGAGTATGATGAGTGGGTTGCAAAACAGAAACCATACTATTTTTCAGCGTTTCCTGATAAAGAGCCTGCTACTACAAAGCCTGCTACAGATTCAACTAAGAAAGTTGTTGTAAGTGCGGTAATAGCAAATACTCTAAAGAGTAATTCGAAAATATAATTTTTTTTAAACCACTTTGATAATTGGTTGTAATAATTGGTAAATAGTAATTTATGAGTAGTGAAGTAGCTTTAGACATTCATAGTGGCGTATCTAGCTTGCACGTTGAGAATCAGTCTCATGATAGTCATGTACACCATCATGAAACTTTTATTTATAAGTATGTGTTTAGTATGGATCATAAAATGATTGCTAAACAATTCTTGATTACAGGTATGTTCTGGGCTGTATTGGGCGGATTGATGAGTGTACTATTTCGTCTCCAGTTAGGTTATCCGGATTCTACTTTTCCTTGGTTAGAAGATATTCTAGGAAAATGGGCTAAAGGTGGGCACATAACTCCAGAAGCTTATTACGCTCTTGTAACAACACATGGAACTGTGTTAGTTTTCTTTGTTTTGACTGCTGGATTAAGTGGAACATTTGCTAACTTTCTAATTCCATTACAGGTAGGAGCTAGAGATATGGCTTCTCCATTCATGAATATGTTGAGTTTCTGGTTTTTCTTTATAGCAGGAATTGTAATGTTGTCTTCAATCTTTGTCGAAACTGGACCATTTAGTGGTGGATGGACAGCTTATCCTCCTCTCAGTGCATTAGGTGATGCTTCCCCAGGTTCTAAGACTGGTATGGATTTGTGGATTGTGAGTATGGCACTATTTGTAGTTTCTTCCTTACTTGGTGGTCTTAACTACATTGCAACTGTGCTAAACATGCGTACTAAAGGTATGAGTATGACTAGACTACCACTTACAATTTGGGCCTTATTCTTTACTGCTGTTTTAGGTGTCCTTTCTTTCCCTGTTTTATTCTCAGGGTTCATCCTTTTGATTTTTGATAGAAACTTTGGAACAAGCTTTTATTTGTCAGATATATTCGTTAATGGTGCTGGTGCTCTTCCTAATGAAGGCGGTAGTGCGATTCTTTATCAACACTTATTTTGGTTCTTGGGTCATCCAGAAGTGTATATTATCTTATTGCCTGCAATGGGTATGGTATCTGAGATATTGAGTACAAACTCTAGAAAGCCAATTTTTGGGTACATGGCAATGATTGGTTCTATGTTCGCTATTGCTATCTTGGCTTTCCTTGTTTGGGCACACCACATGTTTGTTACTGGTCTTAATCCATTTCTAGGTTCAATATTTGTGCTGCTAACGCTACTTATTGCTGTCCCATCTGCTATTAAAGTATTCAACTGGTTAACTACTTTGTGGAGAGGTAATATTAGATTTACTCCTGCAATGATGTTTGCTATAGGATTTGTTAGTTTGTTTATCTCTGGAGGATTAACTGGTATCTGGCTTGGAAATTCAGCCTTGGATATTCATTTGCATGACACTTACTTCGTAATTGCTCACTTTCATATTGTGATGGGTGTAGCTAGTATGTTTGGAATGTTTGCAGGAATCTATCACTGGTTCCCTAAGATGTATGGTCGTTATTTGAATAATACGCTTGGATATGTACATTTTTGGATAACTATTGTTGGTGCATACCTTATTTTCTGGCCTATGCACTATGAAGGGTTAGCTGGCATGCCTCGTCGTTATTATGATTATAGTATTTGGGAAAGTTTTAAACAGTTTGGAGATTTAAACAGATTTATCAGTACTGTCGCAATGATAGTTTTTGCTACTCAAATATTATTCTTAGCTAATTTCTTTTATTCAATTTTCAAAGGTCGTAAGTTGCGTTCTACAAATCCTTGGGGTTCAAATACTCTAGAGTGGACTACACCAATTAAGCCTGGGCATGGAAACTGGCCTGGTGAAATTCCTGAAGTTTATCGGTGGGCCTATGACTATGGTAAAGATGGACATGACTTTATAAGTCAGACTACGCCAATCGGGGCCGATGAGAGTGTACATTAATAATTTTATGAGAGTGATGCCCTGAATATTCAGGGCATTACTGTTAATGGAGAAACAAATTAGTTTCATATTCAGGAATGACTGCAACAAATACATCTACATCATTTTCCTTTTCTTTGGCCTCCAAAGTGAAAGACTACTTTCAGTTGATGAAGTTCACCTTAAGTTTTACGGTGGTCTTTTCTTGTGTTATTTGCTATTTGCTTTCACCACACATTGTAGTCTACAATTGGTTTTTAATTATTTGTTTATTCATAGCCGGAATGCTAATCACTGGTAGTGCAAACACGATTAATCAAGTAGTAGAGAAGAATACCGATGCGTTAATGGCGCGAACAAGTAAAAGGCCTGTAGCAAGTGGTAGAATGGGTGAAAAGGAGGCTTATGCTTTTGCGATATTATCTGGTTTGATTGGGGTAATAATGATGGCCTTTTTTTTCAACATCTCATCTGCTTTATTATCTGCTTTCAGTTTGTTTTTATATGCCTTCGTTTATACCCCCCTCAAGAAAGTAAATTCAATTGCCGTTTTGGTAGGAGCTTTTCCTGGTGCTTTTCCATGTTTGATTGGATGGGTTGCTGGCAATGATGATTTTAGCATGGGTGGATGGATTCTTTTTGGAATTCAATTTCTGTGGCAGTTTCCACATTTTTGGGCAATTGCTTGGGTAGCACACAAAGACTATAGTAATGTTGGGTTTAAATTATTACCAGCAGATAAAGGGCCTACTAAATTCACTGCAATTCAAGGAATAATGTACAGTGTGCTAATGATACCAGTGGGCATACTTCCTCATTATTATAATATGGCTGGTAATGTTAGTATGATTATTTTATTGGCTTGCAACTTGTTTATGGTGGTTCAAGGTATTAGGTTGTACAACGAAATGAATGTAAAGGCAGCGCGAAGGGTAATGTTTAGTAGCTATATCTATTTGCCGATTGTTTTACTTAGTTTGTTGGCCGATAAAACGCATTAAACGATTTAAGTTGTTGGTTCGGTTGTAACGCTTTAAAATAGTTATGTATGATGACAGTTAAGGAAAAGGAGGGAGACGGAAGAATACATCCACAAAAATTTGTTTTGTGGGTTGCAATGGGCAGTATCGTAATGATGTTTGCGGGATTAACAAGTGCTTATATTGTGAAAAAAAGCCAAGCTAACTGGTTGGAGTATTCTTTGCCAGGGGTATTTTGGTATAGTACCCTATCTATTATTGCAAGCAGTATTACTATTAATATGGCCTTGAAGGCATTCAAGGCAAGAGAAATGAAGCAGTATAGGACGCTCATTACAATTACTGCATTTCTGGGATTATTATTTATGGCACTTCAGATTGTTGGATTTGCAAACTTGGAGGCACGTAATATCCCATTATTCGGAGCTAGAAGTAACTCTGCAACTTCATTTCTGGGGGTAATAACTATCCTACACATGCTTCATGTGCTTGGAGGGGTAATTGCATTAATGGTAATTTTCATTAGAGCCTATCTAAGTAAAGTAAAGAATTATAGTAGTCTGCCAATTGAAATAATTAGTACTTACTGGCATTTTGTAGATTTTCTTTGGATTTATTTGTTTATTTTTTTCAATTGGTTAAGATAATACATAAAAAAATATATTTTATTTACATTTATTCAACACTAGCCAATATTTTTGCGGCATAATTTAGAATTAACTTATGAGTACAGTAACAGCTACGGCAGCACCAACAAAGTTGTGGGGTGGAGGAAAAAGCCCATTCAACGTTGAGTATGGTAAATTGATGATGTGGTATTTCCTAATGAGCGATGCCTTCACATTCGGTGCTTTCTTAATCTCCTACGGAACAATACGTTTCTCTTCAAACGGTTGGCCCAATCCAAATGAAATATTCAAAAGTTTTCCATTTGCTCCTGAGGGTGTTCACGCACCACTTGTTTTTGTGAGTGTCATGACTTTTATACTGATTATAAGCTCTGTTACAATGGTTCTTGCTGTTCATGCAGGAAAGCAAATGGATAAAAATGCAGTTGTAAAGAATTTGATTTTGACTATCATCGGTGGTATTGCTTTCTTAAGCTGTCAAGCTTGGGAGTGGAATCATTTGCATAGCGAAGGTGCTTGGTGGGGTGCAAATCCTTTTTTGAATGCTGATGGTACACAATCTTCTACTAATTTCACTAATTACTTTTTTACTATTACTGGTTTTCATGGTTTTCACGTTTTTAGTGGGGTTGTAATCAATATTATTATGTTAATTATGACTTTGTTGGACAAGTTTGAAAAACGTGGTCATTATCTTATGATTGAAAAGGCTGGCTTGTATTGGCACTTTGTAGATCTTGTTTGGGTTTTTGTATTCACTTGTTTTTATCTTATCTAATCTTTTTTTTAAAACACTTTAATTAGTAAACATAATGTCACATACAGCAGAAGCATCACACCACGACGACGGATCAGCAGTGAAAGAGATATGGAAAGTTACCCTAATCCTTAGTGTATTAACTATAATTGAGTTAATACTAGGTTTTTGGATGATGGGGATAAACAGTGAAGCTTTAAGATTAGCTATAAAAGGATCTATCGTTATCTTAATGATAGCAAAGGCATTCTACATTGTAGGATATTTTATGCACTTAAAGCATGAGTTAAAGAATTTGATAATGACAATTGTTGTGCCTCTTGCTTTGTTTATATGGTTTATTACTGCGTTTTTGTATGAAGGAAATTCTTATAAAAACTTAAGAAACAGATACGATCCTTATAAGAAGGCTCAAACAGAAATTAAGGTTCATAAAAGTGAAGAAGTAAAGTAAAGCAAGCCTAGTGCTGAATAAGACTTTTCCGCTATATTAATTCTGATATATGTGAACCATCGCACTAAGCGGTGGTTTTTTGTTAATCTACATTTCCATCTTATTTTAATATAAAATGAATAAAAAAGCTTTGTTGTCCCTTTGTATAGCGGTTTTAATTCCTGTATTCTGCTATATGTGGCTTAAACAGGCAAGTGAAAGGGCTGTTGTAATGCCTCGCCACTTTTTGATGGATACCGTTATTGAAAGCATCAAAGACGGCAAACAGATGAGTGATACAGTCTGGCATAAGACAGCTAATATTACCCTCACTAATCAGTTGGGAGATACAGTAAGCCTCTACGAGAAACCCGGTAAAATTATCGTAATCGACTATATTTTCACACATTGTCGTAGCATCTGCCCTGTACTTACAAGGAATATGGCAAAACTTCAGCACTCATTTATTGTTGGAGGAGAGACTAGGAATAAAATTGATACTTCTGTTGTACAGTTTGTTTCATTTACAATTGATGCAAAAAGAGATACTGTAAAAGCTTTAAAGGATTATGCTGATCGATTTGGTGTAAACCATGATAACTGGTGGATGCTGACAGGAGATGACAAGAAAATTGCAAAGTTTGCTTTTGATGAGCTCAAAGTAGATAAATTTAATGATACACCAGTGGACTCCGACTTTGTGCATACCAACCTTTTTGTAGTCTTGGATAAGGGTTACGCGGTAAGAGGTTATTATAATGGTCTTGATACAGTAGAGGTTTCGAAACTGGCTAGAGATATAGGTTTGTTGATGCTAGAGAAGGATAAGAAAAAGAAGAGTGAGGTTTTTATTGAGATTTTAAGCCTCAAATGGCTTTGGCTGGTAATTATAGTCTTGGTAGTATTTTTCGTTACCTACATGTTCAAGAGGCAGAAAATAAATGGTTAAACATACAACCAACTATAATTGGTTTTGTTAGAACGATAAAAATAATTTTATGAGAATGATTGAAGCAGCGATAAATAAAAATGACGGTCTTGCTAAATGGTTGATTGGTATTTTTTCGTTAGTTGTATTTACAGTGGTGGTATTATTGGGTAAGTATAAACTAGCGGTAGACCTAGGGTTTAATGTTCATATTTTTGCTACTATAAATGCATTTCTTAACGCATGTACTGCTTGTTTGCTAGTAGGGGCTCTTGTTTCTGTAAAGGTTAGTAAAAACTATTTCTTGCATAAGCGTTTGATGATTACCTGTCTCATTCTCTCAATACTTTTCTTGGTGTCATATATAGCCCATCATTTACTGGCTTCCGAAACTAAGTTTGGAGATACCAATCATGATGGAATTATTTCCGAAGATGAAAAAATTCAAACTGGAAGCCTTCGTTATATATATTACACAATACTCTCCACTCATATTTTTCTGGCTTCAATTATCTTACCTTTTATTCTTTTTACAGCATACAGAGGATTAACTGGAGAATACCCAAAGCACAAAAAGCTTGCGAGGATTACTTGGCCTCTGTGGTTTTATGTTGCCGTAACAGGTCCAGTTGTTTATCTTATGATTAGTCCATATTATCATTAGAATTTTCTTAAAGTGAATCTTAAGAAATAGATTGAGTGGTTACTTTTAGTGTTCTTTTGGCGAGTAGAAGTGCACTTTTGGTTAATAGAAATAAATAGGCGCCATCACCTAAGCCTACCAAAGCGTCAATCCACGAACGTGATTGATGAAAGTGTAGTATATCAACTCCGTACAAAAGATTAGTAAATATGATTATCAATATGCCAGAGAGCAAATTGAAATAACTGTTCTTTCCCACCTTTTTGACTACACTTGTTGCAAAAAAGAGTGTCAATAGTAGTGTAATACAATGCAACGCAATCAAAACGGAAAGGATTTGTTTATGCAATTCTGGAGCATAAATCCATATAGAATTGATGATTAATAGCAATAGAATGGTCGTTATGAAGATGATGTTACCTAAATTACTTTCTTTTTTCAGCAGTAGAAGCCAGCATCCCAGACATAGATAGCCTAATGTATAGAAGCTATGCCCGATACAAGCCATAGTGTAGTTGCCAAAAGCCGTAAAAGCATCTGCAAGAAAGGAAAGCCCTAGAAAAATATAAAAGTACAATCCTATATTACGAAATGCTGGTGACCTCAAAGAGCGCAATAGTAATACTGGCACAACAAACATTCTGGCTATACCATATAAAAGGTATTCCCTTTTGTACAAAGCAATACCCTCTACCAAAACCGATGCCCAGAACACAATAAATAGTAAGGCCTGCTCATTCGAGCCATCTTTTTTTCTCCTCACTCTTTGTTTTATTTCTGATGGCATCGTTGAAAAATAGTTTTAATTGTTATCTAATCTGCTTCTTCGAACAAATGAAATAAACAGACGTGTCTTTTCAAGCATATCTGTTTATTTGGCGAAAGGAAATAATCCCCTAAAAAAAGCCCCAAGAAAACAAATTCTTGGGGCTTTCACTTTAAACCAACTATCTCAAATACTATAAAGTCTTCAAAACGTCGTTCATACTTCTTACAGCAGCAGCACTCTTATCAAAAGCAGCTTGTTCTGTTGCATTCAACTTATAATCAATAATCTTCTCAACACCATTTTTGCCAATAATAACCGGAACACCCAAGCAAATATCGCTTTGTCCATATTCACCATCAAGGGCAACGCAGCAAGAGAACAATTTCTTCTCATCACGTACAATCGCTTCTACCAACGCAGCACCTGCCGCACCTGGAGCATACCACGCAGACGTACCAATCAATTTTGTTAAGGTAGCACCACCAACCATTGTATCAGCTACTACTTTTTGTTGTTGTTCTTCAGTCAAAAAATCAGTAACAGGAGCACTGTTCCAGGTCGCATAACGAATCAAAGGAATCATAGTTGTATCTCCATGACCACCCACAACAATTGCATTCAAGTCAGAAGCATTTGAACCCAAAGCCTCACTTAAATAGCATTTAAAACGAGCGCTATCCAATATTCCACCCATACCAATAATCTTATTCTTAGGCAAACCAGTGCTTTTCAAAGCAAGGTAAGTCATGGTATCCATTGGGTTAGAAATAACCACAATGATAGCTTCTGGAGAATACTTCAATATGTTTTCAGCAACGCTCTTCACGATGCCTGCATTTACACCAATCAACTCTTCACGAGTCATACCTGGTTTACGAGGTAAGCCCGAAGTAATTACTACTACATCACTGCCAGCAGTCTTTGAATAATCATTTGTAGAACCTGTAATCTTGGTGTCAAAACCTAATAGGGCAGCTGTTTGGGTCATATCCAAAGCCTTGCCTTCTGCAAAACCTTCACGGATATCAAGTAATACTAATTCTGTCGCTAACTCTTTGCGGGCAATATTATCGGCGCATGTTGCACCCACTGCACCCGCGCCTACTACTGTAACTTTCATAACGCAAATTTTATTTAATGATAATTTATTTTTTTCGCCGCAAATGTACTCCACATTTACTTGGCAGTATGCTTTTTCTTTCTTTTTTTGTCGATTACGTTTTCGGTAGAGAACTTTGCTATCAATTGATTCAGCTCGTGCATATTGGCTCCTTGATCATAGGACTTTACGTACTGTTTTTTTGAATCATAAATTGCCATAAAAGGCGTAAATTTTATATCAAAAAATACGGGAATGTAATAGGTAGCTTCTTTTCCAAATACCATATTAGGATAATTGCTGGTGTTGTATTTTTTTTCAAATCCTTTAATAGAATCTACAGGAAAACGACTTACAAAAACAAAGAAAGCATTCTTAAGACTATCTATATTCTTCTCTATCTCCTTCATTTCATGTTGACAGTGGCCACATTCCGGACTAAAATAGATGATTACAATGGGTCTGTTTACAGGTAAATTGGCGTTGGTAAACAACGTAGTGTCTTGTTTGCCATCTTTTTTTGTGATATCTGTGTATAATTTTATAACAGGCAAATCTTTCGTTCTTAAGTAAGCTGGTAACTTGCTACTGTCTGTTTTTGTAGTGTTGTTATCAGCAGGCTTTTTGTTTTGACAAAAGGTTAAGAAGTTGAAACTTAGAAGAAGTGATGCTAAAAGTATTTTTTTCATGCGTTAAAATTAAAAGAAATGCTTGTTAAAATGGCTCAAAAGTTTTATTAGACGGTAAGTGGTAGGAATTTTACTTAGATATAAAACCTTAGAATTTATCATAAAATAAATTACTAGCTATTGTTCCTGTTTTTTGCCTAAACCTTCTTGTAATCTTCTTCTGATAGTCAAGTCTTTGATTAGATGATTAGATGCAACCTTCTTGATGAAATTGGTTTTTATCCCTTAAAACAGAGTTTTATAATCAATAAAAAAGATTTTATTTTCATAAAAAAACTTACATAATGAAAATAAATAGTTTTTCATTCATTATTTAATGTTTAATAATCATTATAAATAAATTAATAATGGAAATAAAACTTTTAAAATGAAAATAAAACAATTAATAATGAAAATAAAATTGGAAAAAACAAGTGGTTGTCGTTTAAATAGCAAAATATAGTATCCAATTCTTAGTTAGATTCTAGAAATAAACTTATTAGTGGAACAAAAGTGAGTTCTTTATTATTAGTAGATAGAATTTAATTAATTCTTTCTCCAGTAAACTATCAAAGATTTTTAGTTTTACATAAAATAATTAATACGTATAGATTCTGCGTCACAAGTATGGCTTAGCTAGGAACAAAGGTTTTTCTGCTTTTATATTTGCTTACCTATAAGTTTAGATATAAGAATATATATTTGACTCTTGGTAAATAAGCCTACTTTAATGACTTTATTCATCCATTTATAATTATAACTCTATGGCATTCAGCACAAAAATTGATAACGATCAACTTTTTCCTGTTATTACCCTTTTAGATTCTTCTAACGACACCCAAGCGGAAATATATTCTTTTGGTGCCTTGCTAAATCAGTTTTGCATTAACACGTCTGATGTAAAATTGAATTTAATTGATGGTTTTGCCTCTCCTAAGGCTGCTATTCAAGAAATAACTCAGGGTTTCAAAAGTGCATTTCTTAGCCCGTTCACTTGCAGGATGAATGAGGGAAAATATGTGTTTAATGAAAAAGCATATCAGGTAGAGAAGTTTTTTTATCCGCCTCATGCAATTCATGGTTTGGTGTATGATGCAGCCTACAAAATAGAAAGTACAGAAATAACAGAAACGTATGCATCCGTAAAACTAACCTATACCTATGATAAAGAGGATATTGGCTATCCATTCAGTTTCTCCATTTCTCAAATCTGGAAGTTGGAAGCAGAAAGCAGATTGTCTGTTTCTACAAGCATCGTTCATCAAAATAGCCATGCAATTCCTTATGCACAAGGGTGGCATCCCTACTTTACGCTTGGCACAAGTGTAGATGATTGTACATTGCAGTTTACTACCGACACAAAAGTAGAATTTGATGATACCCTTTTGCCAACAGGAAAGACATTTGACGATATTCGTTTTGTTGAAGGTGCATCTTTAAAGAATGTTTTTTTAGACAATTGTTTTCATTTAGCCAGCAAAGGACCGCATTCTTGCATTTTGAGTAATAATCTTGTGAAGTTGACAATTAGACCTGACCAATCGTATCCTTATTTACAAATTTATACACCACCACACAGAAAGAGTATTGCAATAGAAAACCTTAGTGGGGCACCAGATTGTTTTAATAATGGGCTAGGGTTATTGTTGCTAGAACCGGGAGTTGCTATTACATTTGCAACTCATTATTCAGCAGAAAAATCGACGTAAAACATGCACAATTCACAGCAAGCACTAGAACAATATCAGCAACAATTTGGCGAAGGGGCAAGATTGTTTTTTTCTCCTGGAAGAATAAATCTTTTGGGAGAGCACGTGGACTATAATGGTGGTTTTGTGTTGCCTGCAGCCATCAACAAGGGAATCTGGTTTGCCATAGCTGTCAATAATACCAATACAGCCCATTTTGTAGCTGCAGACGTCAATGAGTCTTTTTCTGTGGAGTTGGATGATATAAAAAAACAATCTGGATGGCAAAATTATGTACTAGGCATACTACATATTCTCCAGAAAAAGAAACTGGTAATTGGTGGATTTAATTGTTTGTTTGGCGGCAATGTTCCGCAAGGGGCAGGGTTGTCTTCTTCGGCAGCGTTGGAAGCAGGATTGGTTTATGCCTTAGATAAATTATTTGATTTAGCTCTTACAACACAACAGATGGCACTGATTGCGCAAGAGGCAGAACATAGTTTTCCAGGGACAAAGTGTGGCATCATGGATATGTTTGCCAGCTTGCATGGAAAAGAGGGTCATTGTATGTTGCTGGATTGCAATAGCCTGCATTATGAATACTTTCCGATAGTAGAAACTGAGTACGAATTGGTATTGATCAACTCCAATGTGCACCATTCTCTAAATGACGGGCAATACAACAAGAGAAGGCAAGAAGCAATGGAAGGACTTAGTTTCTTTCAGATGATTAATAAAAACATCACTTCTTTTAGGTCGGTTAGTCCCGAAGTAGTAACCCAGTTTAAAGATAATTTGGAAGAAAAGGTATTTGATAGGTGCCTGTATATAACCCAAGAAATAGACCGTACAAAAAAAGCTGCTGAGTACCTGAAAGCAAATGATTTGTTGGAATTTGGTAAGTTGATGTATAAAACGCATAAAGGGTTAAGTGAACTATATGAGGTAAGTTGCGGTGAACTAGATTATCTGGTGATGGAAGCTAAAATGCAATATGATGTGATTGGTTCTAGAATGATGGGAGGCGGCTTTGGTGGATGCACCATCAATCTTATTGCGAAGAACAATAGAGAAAGTGTGGTTAGTTCAATTGTTACATCTTATCAGCGTATGTATAATATTGAGCCAGAGGTTTATTTGGTAGAGACTTCTAATGGTACGCACGAAATGGTGTAAAAAGTAGTGATAAGTTAGAGTTTACTACTTGCTGATAATTGCAATTAAGCTAATTTCAACATTTACATTTTTTGGAAGTGCTTTCACTGCTAATGTTTCTCTTGCAGGATAATCTCCTGTAAAATAAGAGCCGTAAATCTCATTTACTTTTGAAAAAAATGCCATATCACTCAAAAATATGGTCGTCTTCACAACGTTGGAGAAAGAGATATTTGCTACGGTAAGTATCGCTTTCAAGTTTTCCATTACCTGTATAGTCTCTTCTTCTATTGTATTTAGATTTAATTCTCCAGAAGAAGGGTTAATGGCAATCTGCCCACTCACAAAAAGCCACCCACCTGCTAGGACAGCTTGATTGTAAGGACCTATTGGTGAAGGTGCCTTTACAGTATTTACGACAGTTTTTTTCACAAGCAAGTTTGCTATTAATAATGAATCGTTTAAAAAAACACCTTGGGGCAATTCAACTGACCTCTACCAGTAGGATTACTAGGAGAGAACATTTTATTATTTCCTAGAGAAGCTTTGTCCGATTTGGAGAAAAGAGTGAAGCTAAGACGTACCTGACTAGAGAAATACGCATCATTTGCAGTAGGGTTTCCTCTAGGTGGGCCTTGAACTAATGGTTTGGGGTTTCCTTTGCTGTCTAGCAGGCGGAATGAAAGGATTTCACCTTCTTTCAAAAGCTTGGCTCTGCTTGGATTATTTGCAGCTATTGCTGATGCAATTTCTTTGTCCCATGAGTCTTTTGAGATGTAATTTCTACTACTTACATCATCTAGGTAATCTGTAAATAGTTTTCTAAAACTAAATTCATATCCAACGGAAATTCCCTCAGAAATTTTGTAACGCACACCTGCACCCAATTGTATGTTTAATTGAGTAAGGTTATAATTTTTTCCACCCGATGATTCAAGACCTTTTATTAGCTGCCCTTCTGTACCGATATCATGCAAATAAACTTTTTGACCTACTTTGACAGTCCCAGCGGGAAGGTTTAGTTGATTTGTTGCGTGAATAACATCACTTTGTTTTACGGTAGTGTAAGGATTGAAGTGGTAAAGAGACGGTCCTGCAAATAGATAAGGGACTAAAGTATAGTCTTCACTTTTAAGTAAATCTATTTCTCCTAAAAGAGACAATTCAATGATATCTGTTTTAAACTCTAAATTCCTATTCTTAATTGCTGCCTTTGGTGATTTTGAATCATCGGCGCCCACTTGTAGAAATGAAAGGTTGGCTCTAAGTCTAAAATTATCGTACAGGTCATAAGTAAGGCCTACACTTCCTGCAGGTCCAATACCTGATATGTACCCATTAGATAAATCTCCTTGGTAGTTACTTCCACCGAGTGAGGTAGTAATTTTAAAATCTTGCGCAATACTAAGATTGCAAGCCATCATAAAAAGGATAGAGAGACCACTTGGGATGATAATGGAAAGGTCAAATTTTATTCTCATAAATTAAAATATACGGGGTTATGTAAGCTTTCAAGTAAGAAAAGAATTTCTAATTCTCACTATAAAGCACTCAAATGTATAAAAAAATAGGACTTCTTGCTACAATTTGATATTTTTTAATTTTAAAACTTAAAAAAGTATTAAAAATTGATGATTTTGTATTATTCTATCTCTTTCGCCTACAAGCGTGAGTAAAATATAAAAAACTGCTGTCATGAATAGTTTTGGGATAAATAAATTGTCTCCTTCAGACTGAAAAGAACCTGCTGTTAAAAACATTTCTTCAAAAGCTTAACTGAAAGCTTATTTTTGTCGCTTTGTAAATATAACGGAATGGATATAAACTTCAACCCCGACAAGCAACATACCTTAGGTAATTTAATAAATATATCGGGTACTGGGTTGCATACGGGAATACTAGTAGATATGACTTTGAAGCCAGCGAATCCTGGTTTTGGCTTTCAATTTCAACGAATAGATCTACCTAATAAACCACTCATTAAGGCTGATTGTGATTTAGTTACTGATACTAGTCGTGGAACTACCCTTCAATTGGGTGATGTTAAGATAAGCACAGTAGAACATGTTTTGGCTGCTTTGGTAGGTATGGGTGTGGATAATGTCCTTATAGAGCTAAATGGCCCTGAAATACCAATAATGGATGGAAGTTCTCAGCCATTTGTTGAATTGATAGAAAAAGCTGGAGTTATTGAACAAGAAGCAGCCAAAGCGTGGTACAGTATTGATGAAAATATCTTTCTTTATGATGAGGCTAAACGTGTTGAAATGGTCGCCTTACCATCGCTTGAATATCAATTGACAACATTGATTGATTTCAATAGTCCGGTTCTTGGTACACAGCATGCTGGTTTGAGGAGAATGTCTGATTTTAAAGAAGAAATTGCTCCTTGTAGAACATTTTGCTTTTTGCATGAACTAGAAGCGCTTCTCGACCATGACTTAATTAAAGGAGGAGATATCAACAACGCCATTGTAGTTGTTGATAAGCAAATTTCTGATGCAGAAATGACCCGTTTAGCAAAAGTCTTCAATAGAGAAAAAATTGAGGTTAAGACCGAAGGCTATCTCAATAACCTGGAACTTCGTTTTCCGAATGAACCAGCTAGGCACAAGCTCCTTGATGTGGTAGGTGATTTGGCATTGATTGGTTATCCGATAAAGGGTAGAATAATTGCAAATAGACCGGGTCATAGCACCAATGTCGAATTCGCAAAGAAAATAAAGCAGTACATAAAGAAGAATAAACATGTGAAGGATGTTCCTATTTATGATCCTACTTTACCACCTATTTTCAATCACGAAAAAATTGAAAAAACCCTGCCTCACAGATTTCCCTTTCTTTTGGTGGATAAAGTAACAGAACTTTCGGACAGACATATTATTGGCATCAAGAATGTCACTTTCAATGAATGGTTTTTTCAAGGGCACTTTCCAAATAATCCTGTAATGCCCGGCGTTTTGCAGATTGAGGCTTTGGCACAAACGGGTGGTATTCTATGTATTAATTTAATGCCTGAAGGCCAGTTTGATACCTACTTTTTGAAAATAGACAACTGTAAGTTTAAGCAAAAAGTAATTCCTGGTGATACCATGATATTGAAAATGGAATTATTGGAGCCTATAAGAAGGGGTATTTGTAGTATGCATGGAACCGTTTATGTGAATGGAAAAGTTACTACAGAAGCCGATTTGGTAGCTCAAATCGTTAAGCGGGTTTAACTTAAATAGAAAATTAATTTTATTTAAATAAACAGCATTACTAAAATTTGGCATCTTTTTTATTAATGTGGTCTTCATATGCAAAGATTGTTGGCCACAAAACCCATAAATAGTCGGATGACACATCCATACACTTACATAGACCCCAATGCTAAAGTAGCATCAAACGTTAAAATAGATCCTTTTACCGTAATACACGGTGATGTAACTATCGGTGAAGGTACTTGGATTGGTAGTAATGTTACCATCATGGAAGGCACAAGGATTGGTAAAAATTGCCGCATCTTCCCTGGTGCTGTTCTTGGCGCGATGCCCCAGGACTTAAAGTTCAATGGCGAGAATACTACAGTTGAAATTGGCGATAACACTACTATCCGCGAATTTGTTACCATCAATAGGGGTACTATTGATAGGGGTAAAACGAAAGTTGGAAAAAATTGCTTGATAATGGCTTATTGCCACGTTGCACACGATTGTGTAATTGGAAATAATTGCATTTTGAGCAATAGTGTACAATTGGCTGGACATGTTGTGATTGGTGATTGGGCGGTAATTGCTGGTGTGAGTGCTGTACATCAGTTTGTACACATTGGTCAACATGCTTTCATTGCTGGAGGTAGTTTGGTGAGTAAAGATGTTCCTCCTTACATAAAAGCTGTGAGGAATCCTTTGAGTTATGGAGGTGTAAACAGTGTAGGACTTAAAAGAAGAGGGTTTACATTAAATCAGATAAATCAGATATTGGATATTTATCGTGTCATTTATAGCCGTGGCTTAAATACATCACAAGCCATTGACTTTATAGAAGAAGAATTGACAGCTACTGATGAAAGAGATGAAATAATAGCTTTCATAAGAGATAGTGGAAGGGGTATCATTAAAAAATTTAGTAAAAACGGTGCTGGAGACGAATAAATAATCGCAAGTACCTAAAATAAAAGAGCGTCGTAGTTTTCTACGACGCTCTTTTATTTATATGTTTTTTGTATATTTCTTAAATATTCAAACCACCACAAGCACTTATCACCTGTCCGGTAATATAGCTACTCAAATCGCTGGCTAAGAATAAAGTGGTGTTTGCAATTTCTTCACTCTTACCAAAACGTCCCAAAGGAATCTTCTTCAAGAATTCAGCAGCACCCGGTCCGTCTTGCAAATAATGTGTCATATCTGTCTCTACAAATCCTGGAGCAATCGCATTGCAACGAACATTACGGCTTCCAAGTTCGGCAGCAATAGATTTTGTAAATCCAATGATACCTGCTTTACTCGCGGCATAACTACTCTGTCCTGCATTTCCCCTGATGCCAATAATAGAACTCATGTTGATGATACTTCCGGACTTTGCCTTCATCATTGGTTTGATTACTTGTTTAGTGATGTTAAATACACTCTTCAGGTTAATATCTATCACTTCATCCCATTGTTGTTCGGTCATGCGAAGCAGCAAATTATCTTTACTGATACCAGCATTGTTCACACAAATATCAATAGTACCAAACTCCTTCAACACCTCATTTATAAAGGTTTCTGCTTGTGTAAAATCAGCTGCATTACTCTTGTATGCCTTTGCTTTTACACCTAGTCCTTGCAATTTTGCTTCCAGAGCAGCTGCTTTTTCTGCACTACTATCACTCACATAAGTAAATGCCACAGAAGCACCTTGTTCTGCCAATTTCAATGCTATTGCTTCTCCTATTCCACGTGCTGCGCCAGTAACGATGGCAACTTTGTTTTCTAATAATTTCATAAAAAGTACTAATTAAGACGGGTCAAATATACTATTCTACCATGTTCCGTGCGTATGTCGTGAATTTATCCGCATTATTTTGAAATTATCTTCACTTAAATTTCGATTAATAAAATAAAATTGCCGCTTCCGGACTTGCCCGATTTCTTTGCGGGCAAGAAGAATTTCCTTCTGGGCAAACCAAATAGTTCTGCGGGCAAGCAAATAATTGTTTAGGGCATGCCCTATTAGTTTGGGGGTAGGCAATTAGTTCTTCTGGGTGTACCCTCCAAGACTGCGGGTATGCCTTTAATCATTTTGGGATAGTTAATTACTCATCGTTTCAAACACAAATCCCATTCATTTCACTAATCCTTTACTTTTGGAGCATTCATTTTTGTAAATAGCAGTTGTAATAGCATCAGGTGGTAAAAAAATTAGACATATTAATCATAAAATCTTTCATAGGGCCATTCATTGCCACCTTTCTCATTGCCATGTTTATATTGGTGATGCAGTTTTTTTGGCTGTATATAGATGATCTGGTAGGAAAGGGGCTAGATATTTTAACCATCTTGCAATTGATTGTTTATGTGGCTGCCAACGTAATTCCATTGGCATTGCCCATTGCATTATTGCTTTCCTCCATCATGACGTTTGGTAATTTGGGAGAAACTTTCGAAATAGTCGCCATCAAATCTGCGGGCATTTCATTGTTGCGTTTTATGCGACCATTACTGATTGTCACGCTTTTTATCAGTGGGATAGCCTTTTTGTTTTCAAATAACATCATCCCGGTTGCACAGTTAAAATTGGCCACCATCAAGTATAATATCATCGTTTCCAAACCTTCTTTCGACATTAAAGAAGGGGTGTTTTATGATAAGATTGAAGGCTATGTGATTAAATTGGGCAAGAAAGACAAAGACGATAGCACCATTCATGATATTGTGATTTATGAACGGAATTATAACCTTCAAGACAACTTGCTCATTGCAAAAGATGGGGTGATGCGGGTAACACCGGACAAGCAATTTTTGGAATTCGTCATGAATGATGGCGTACGATATACCGAAAAAGGGATGCGGATGAGTGCAAATACCGAGTTTGTTCGGAATGGATTTAAGCAATATAAAAAAGTATTTGACCTGAAGAGTTTTGGATTGAATAATACCCAGGACAGTGCTTTTAAGTACGACCCCAAAATGCTCAGTATCCGGCAATTGAATATGATGATAGATTCATTGCACAAGAACGACAGCTTTTTTGTGAGGAGGGTTGGGTTAGAAATGAACCCCTCGCTTCAGTTTACTAAATATTCAGATACAGGCTGGGTAAACACTAAACCAGTACCAACAAAGGCAAAATCTTTTGCGGCTGAAATACCAGATTCCATAAGACAGATTGTTTACGACAGAAGCCTCAATCAGGTAACAAGCGCGAAGGCCTCCATTTCGATGATAATGGAAGACTACAAAAGGCAACAAAAAACATTGAGTTCTCATAAGATTGAGTGGCATAGGAAATTTACTTTGTCGGTAGCTTGTTTTGTGTTGTTTTTGATTGGAGCTCCGTTGGGTGCCATCATCCGGAAAGGAGGTTTGGGTGCGCCATTGGTATTTGCCATTGCCTTTTTTGTGGTCTTTCACCTGCTGAATACTTTTGGCGAACGTCTTGCCCACGAAGCAGTACTCACTGTTTTTGAAGGGATGTGGCTATCGACAATGGTGCTGATTCCGGTGGGTGTTTTTTTGACGTATAAGGCCATGCACGATTCGCAATTATTTAATTCGGAGGCTTATTACCGAATTTTTAGTACGATAAAAAGATTTGTAGGTAACTTTCGCTTTTCTAAATCATCTTTAAAATAAATAAAATGTCAACTAAGAACACAAGTCGCAGAACTTTTATTGCCGACGCTGCAAAAACAACCGCAGCTGTTGCTTTATCTGCCACAGTTATACCTGCATTGGCAAAGATTACCAATGAGAAAAGTAGTTATTTGGTAAAGAACATTCCTTATGCTCAGCAACCATTACCCTACGGATATAAAGATCTGGAAGCTGCCATTGATGCCATGACGATGGAAATTCATTACACCAAACACGCTGCTGCTTATGCAAAGAATTTGAATGAAGCTGTTGTAGCAGAAAAGGTGGACATTAAAACTGTTTCTTTGGAGGAGTTGTTGGGTAAGGTATCTAAGTATTCGACCAAGTTGCGCAACAATGGTGGCGGACATTTTAACCATGAATTCTTTTGGCAAAGCCTAACGCCCAAATCTTCTTTGAAGCCAGAAGGAAAGTTGTTGGCACAGATAGAAAAAGACTTTGGCTCTTTCGATGCATTTAAAACGAAGTTTGCTGATGCGGGAAAAACACGTTTTGGAAGTGGGTGGGCTTGGTTATTAATCAACAGTGACAAAAAGCTAGTGGTAAGTTCTACTCCAAATCAGGACAATCCATTGATGGACATCGCTGAAGTAAAAGGCACGCCATTGTTGGGATTGGATGTTTGGGAACATGCTTATTACCTCAGGTATCAAAATAAACGTCCTGATTATATTACTGCTTTCTGGAGCGTTGTAAATTGGGATGTGATTGCAAAACGTTTTGAGGGAGTGTAGTTAGTGATGAGTTATAAGTTACTAGTGGTAAGCAATTGTGCATAAAAATAGCTTGCATTTATAGCATTAGCCTCAAACACTACCTAATATTGCATTGGGAATAGCATCTATTCCCCAATAGTAACTCTACATATATAGGAACAGCCTCCCACGTGGAGGCTGTTTCGCTTTTAAGATACAGGGTTCTGGTTGCAGTTTACCAGTAACTTGTATCTTGTAACCTGCAACTAGAACCCTGTAACTAGTAATTTGTAACCTGTATCTTGCAACTAATGGACTACTTCGTCATCTACAAACCCTACTTGGTTCTGTCGCAGTTTTCTGCGGTGGAGGGCAAACAGACACTTGCCGATTACTTTGATGTTCCAAAGGATGTTTATCCTGTGGGGCGATTGGATTATGACAGTGAGGGTCTGTTGATTCTGACCAATGATAAACAACTAAATAATCGCTTGTTGAATCCTTTGTTTGCGCATGAACGGGAATATTGGGTGCAAGTAGATGGAGCTGTTACCCAAGAAGCAGTGGAGCAATTGCGGAAAGGAGTATCCATCAATATTGATGGAAAACAATATCGTACGAAGCCATGCAAAGCCAGTCTTTTTGAAGAGCCGCCCTTTGTTCCGGAAAGAAATCCTCCTATCCGATTTAGAAAAGAAATACCTGCTCCTTGGCTTCGCCTGCAGTTAAAGGAAGGTAAGAACAGACAAGTGAGACGCATGACTGCCGCCGTTGGGTTTCCTACTTTACGATTGATACGGCATCGGATTGAAAAGCTAACCATCGAACATTTGCAACCCGGCGAAATGATGGAAATGGAGCAAAAGGAGTTGTATAAGTTGTTGTTTGGGTAAGAATTTTATAGACATGGCTATATGCAATGGTTCTAAGAATTGCTTTTGAGTGCATCCTCTATTCATACGCCACCTTGATTTTATGAAAACATACCTTTTCATGTTTTTGACAAACCATTATGAATTATTGACAAACCATTGTGTTTTTCACTATCCATTATGGGTTATCGACAAACCATTGAGAAAAGGGGGGCGTTATTCATTAGTAACAAAGCACAAGTCATAAGTATTAAGCAGATGAAATGGGTAATTTACACGTTGAATTGAAAACAAGAATTACTTACAGTTTTAAATAGTAGAAATACTAACGCCCAAAAAAACTATTTTCGCCACCGCTAAAAAAGATAATAATGAATAAAGGACCGGTTTCTCAATTTATAGAACACCACTATCGCCACTTTAATGCAGCGGCATTGGTGGATGCAGCCAAAGGCTACGAAACACACCTTACCGAAGGAGGTAAAATGATGGTTACCCTTGCTGGTGCCATGAGTACTGCAGAGTTGGGTATTTCTTTTGCCGAAATGATTCGTCAGGGAAAAGTGGATATCATCAGTTGTACAGGTGCTAATCTGGAAGAAGACGTGATGAACTTAGTAGCACATAGCCACTACAAACGTGTGCCTAACTATCGTGACCTTACGCCACAGGATGAGTGGGATTTGCTGGAGAATCATTACAACCGTGTGACAGATACTTGCATTCCCGAAGAAGAGGCTTTTCGCCGTTTGCAAAAGCACCTGGTGAAACAATGGAAAGACGCAGAAGAGAAGGGGGAAAGGTATTTTCCGCATGAGTTTTTGTACAAAACGGTGTTGAGTGGCGAGTTGGAGCAGTACTATGAAATTGATCCAAAAAACAGCTGGATATTGGCTGCAGCAGAAAAGAATATTCCGATTATCGTTCCGGGTTGGGAAGATAGCACCACAGGAAACATCTTTGCGAGCTATGTGATAAAGGGCGAAATGAAAGCTAGCACCGTGAAGAACGGTATAGAATACATGGTGTTTCTGACTGAATGGTACAGAGCAAACAGTGGTGGCAAGGGCGTAGGATTCTTCCAGATTGGTGGTGGTATTGCTGGCGATTTCCCTATTTGTGTGGTGCCGATGATGTATCAGGATCTGGAATGGCATGATGTGCCGTTCTGGAGTTATTTCTGTCAGATAAGCGATAGTACTACCTCTTATGGTAGTTATAGTGGTGCTGTACCAAACGAAAAAATAACCTGGGGTAAACTGGATATTCATACCCCTAAGTTTATTGTA